>DASQKT010000724.1:0-5049 GCA_035630415.1 Skermanella sp. | reverse complement strand
GTGAAGGCGCCGCTCCGCATGCCGCCCAGGATGATGACGGGGGCCAGCAATCCCCAGATCGCTCCCTTGAACGCCTGCCAGACGGGAGGACGCACGGTGCGATCGTCCAGGCCGAAGCCGTGACGACGGCTCAGCCACACGGCCGGAATGATCAGCGAGACCCCCGCCAGGATGCCGGGAATGACGCCGCCGGCGAACAGCGCCGGGACGGAGGCTTCCGGCACCAGCACGCTGTAGACGATGAAGCCGACCGAGGGTGGGATCAGGATCGCGGTGGCTCCCGCCGCCGCGATGACCGAGGCCGAGAAGGCCGGCGGATATCCCGCCCTCGTCATAGCCGGCAGCATCACCGTGGCGACCGCCGCCGCGTCCGCCGGGCCGGAGCCGGAGATGCCGCCCATCACCATGGCGACCAGGATTGCTACGACTCCCAGGCTGCCGCGCCATGTCCCGACCAGCGCGCTCGCCAGATGGACGAGGCGGGCAGCCACCCCCGCCCGTTCGAAGATCACGCCGGCCAGGATGAAGACGGGAATCGCCAGCAGCGGGTATTTGGCGATGCCGGTATAGAAGCCGGTCGGCACCGACATGATGCCGAGATCGTAGACCCATATCGCGGCGGTGCCGGCCAGTCCCAAAGCCACCGCGATCGGCGTACCGGTCATCATCAGGACGACGAAGATGCCCAGCAGGGTGAGTGCGCCCAGGCCGGTCATGACCGCAAGCTCCGCACTATCATGAATGCCGCCCGCGCCGCGATCAGGGCCGCCAGGATGGGCAGCCAGATATTGTAGATCCACTGCGGCCAGCCCATCGCGGGGGAGGTCTCCTCGAACCGGTAGACGTCCCAGGCCAGCTCGCCGCCCAGCCAGACCAGCAGCAGGAACATGACCAGCGTGGCCGTCTCCGCGATCACTTCGGCGAACCGCTTCAGCGGCCGGGGCAGCCGGTCGATCAGGATGGTGATCGCGATGTGCCGCCGCCGCGCCACGGCGGTGGCCGAACCGAGCAGGGCCAGCACGACCATCAGCGCCACGGAGATTTCCTCCGTGGCGGCGAAGCTGTAGTTGGTGAAGTAGCGCACCACCACATTGGCGAGCGTGATCAGGCAGATCACGCCCAGCACCACGGCCGCCAATGCGCGTTCGACCTCCCCCGCCTCACGCGGGGCTGGCTGTCTTGACGATTCGGACACTGCTCTCTGTTCCCTGGAACTGCTTGCTTATGCTGTCAGCGTTTGGCAATGGCGGCTTCGGCCTTGTTGACGAGATCCTCGCCGACGGTCTTCTTCCACTTGGCGTAGACGTCCTTAGTTGCCTCCTGGAACGGCTGCTTCTCGGCTTCCGTCAGAGTTACGACCTCGACCCCGTTCGCCTTGATCTGGTCGATCAGGCTGCTGTCCTCGGCGGTCAGGCCCTTGCGGGCCATCGCGATTTCCTCGACGGCGGCCTGCTCCGCCGCTTCGCGGACGGCGGCGCGGTCGGCCTCGCTCCAGCTTTCCCAGACCTTGGAGTTCACCACGAAGATCAGCGGATCGGCGACGTAGCCCCACAGCGTCAGGTGGGTCTGGCTGACGGTATGCAGCTTGGCGGCGGCGAAGATGCCGAGCGGGTTTTCCTGCCCGTCCACCGCCTTGGTCGCCATGGCCGGCTGCGCGTCGGCCCAGCTCATCTGGGCGGGGTTGCCGCCAAGGGCGGACATGGTATCGACGAACAGCGGGCTGCCGACGACCCGGATCTTCAGGCCCTTCAGGTCGGCCGGAGTCCTGACCGCATGCTTGGAGTTGGAGATCTCGCGGAAGCCGTTTTCACCCCAGGCCAGCGGTACGACGTCCTTGGTGGCGAGCAGCTTGAACAGGTCCTTGCCGACCTCGCCCTTGGTCAGCGCGTCGATCGCCTTGTGGTCCGGCATCAGGAAGGGTAGCACGAACAGGTTCAGCTCCTTCACCTGCGGCGACCAGTTGATGGTCGAGCCGACGGCGAAGTCGATGCTGCCCTGGCGCAGAGCCGTGAATTCCTTGGTCTGGTCGCCGCCGACCAAGGCGGCACCCGGATACATTTTGACGTTGATTCGCCCGTCCGTCTTTTCCCGGACCAGTTCGGCCCAGCGCTTGCCGCCGAATCCCCAGGGGAAGGCCTCGCCCACGACGGTCGAGAGCTTGTATTCCGCCTTATAATCGGCAGCCATGGCCGGGACGGCGGAAGTGACCGCGGCCACCGCCGCAAGCAAAAGGGCGAAAGCGCCTGTCCGGGCGAGCTTGCTGGCCGCGCCGGCCTGGGAATGACGCATAATTTCCTCCAGTAAATGCTTCTGATTGTTGCCCCAACGTATCACGCCGGAACTTCCTGTCCAGCCGTGCGAAAAAGATGCGGCACCGATGGGGTATTACTTGATATGAAAGGAAGGGGTAGTTGGCAAGGAGATGGGAATGTCCTTCCGGGGGCAACGGTTCGCGGTTTTAAGTCTGGTGATCGGATTGTCGATGGCGGCGCCTCTGGGCGCCATGCTGGCGCATGCCGCCGATGCGACGTCCGCCGACGTACAATGGGCACAGACGATCCTGAAGTCCAAGGGCCTCTACAGCGGCCGGGCGAACGGCGATCTCAACGAGCCGACGCGCGACGCCCTGCGCGCCTATCAGAAATCGGCCGGCCTCAAGCAGACCGGCCAGCTCGACGCCGCCACCTCGGGGCATATGCTGGCGGCACGCCAGACCACCGCCCAGCCCACCATGGGCAACCTCGCGGGGCCGGGCGGCAAGCCGCAGCCCAGTCAGATCAACCGCAACGTCGAGCCGCCCAAGCCGCTGGCATCGCCGACCACCCGAGTCGAGGCTCACGGGTCCGAGTCGGGCGTCCAGGCGATGGGCGTCATCGGGCATTCGGCCAGCCCGTCATCAAGCGAAGGACCGCGCGAGCGGTCGCCCGCACCGTCAACCGCGCGGTCGGAAGCGGCTCCCGCACCCCGACCTTCGGCCTCCCGAGGCCCCGCTCCCGGAGAGCCGGTCCCGCAGGCTGCTCCGCGGACCCGAGTCGACTCCGTCGGTCAGGCAGCGCCCGAAGGAATGCGCGAAGCTCCCGACCCGGCGGAAACCGGCCTTACCGCCCCGGCCTGGGTGCGTTCGGCGGTCATCGCCGTGCTGGCCGGCGCTTTCGGCTTCGCAGGATTCACCTTCTGGCGCAGCGGCCAGCGGCCGTCCCGTTCCCGCACCGCCGCGTCGCGCGCGGATATGACGGAAACCCGGCGCGAGCCGAGCTTCGACGGCGGAAGGAATACGGGGACAGGAGCCCCCGTGCTGCGCGCCACCCGTCCGTCATGAAATCTTAAAAAAGGCTTGCCCGAGACATAATGTTGCAGCCTTTTATTTCACTATAACTTACCTATCAAAGAAGATTACCTTCCCGGCGCTTCGTTCCAAGCACCGGGAAGTCTTAGTTACATGGATATTCTATCAGGCCTGATCGCCGGCCTGCCCGGCGTGGCGCAGGTCATGCTGATGCTGAGCCTTGTCGCCGTGTTCGGTCTGGCGCTGGGTGAACTGCGCTTCAGCGGCATCGGCCTTGGCATTGCCGGCGTGCTGTTCGCCGGGATCGGGGTCGGCCATGGCGCCAAGCTGGCGGGGATCTCGCTGGATGCCGCCATGCTCGACTTCGTCCGGGAGTTCGGGCTGATCCTGTTCGTCTACAGCATCGGCATCCAGGTCGGTCCCGGCTTCTTCTCCGCCCTCAAGCGCTCCGGGCTGGCTCTCAACCTCCTGGCCATCGGTCTGGTTGTGATGGGCGTCCTGATGGCGGTCGCGATCCATCTGGGATTCGGCCTGCCGCTGCCGGTCGTGCTCGGGCTGTTTTCCGGCGCCGTCACCAATACGCCGTCGCTGGGCGCCGCCCAGCAGGTGCTGAAGGAAGTCGGCGCATCTCCCGACGCTTTGGGCCTGCCCAGCCTCGGCTATGCGATGGCTTACCCTTTCGGCATCGCCGGCATCCTGCTGACCATGCTGGGGCTGCGGGCCGTCTTCAGGCTGGACGCCGTCGCGGCCGCGAATTCCTTCGAGGAGCGCAGGCGGGGAGAGGTCGCGGCGGTCGAGACGATGAACGTGATGCTCCGCAACGCCGACCTGGATGGGCGGACGATCGGCGATCTCAAGGAATTGGCGGAAGCCGGCGTGATCGTGTCGCGCATGATGCGGCAGGGCCGGCTCCGGGTGCCCCATAACGGCACTCGGCTGGAAGCCGGCGATATCCTGCATCTGGTCGGATGCCGCCAAGGGCTGGAGCGGATGCAGGACGTGCTGGGTCCGCAGATCGACCAGCCGCTCACCACCAAGGGCACCGATCTGGCCTGGGCGCGGATCGTCGTGACCAACTCTTCCGTGCTCGGCCGCACGATCGCCGGCCTGAACATCGAGGACACCAACGACGTCAGGATCTCGCGCGTCGTGCGCTCCGGCGTCGAACTGGTTGCCAGTTCGACCCTGCGGCTGGAGTTCGGTGATATCGTCAACGTCATCGGCCGGCCCGACCATATTCAAGTCGTTACGGGCGTCTTCGGCAATTCGGAGCGCCGGCTTCAGCAGGTCCATCTGGTGCCGATGTTCCTTGGGATAGCGCTGGGGATGCTGCTGGGGAGCATCCCGCTGGCGGTGCCGGGCATGCCGGCCCCCCTCAAGCTGGGACTGGCCGGCGGTCCGCTGATCGCCGCCATCGTCCTGGCAAGGATCGGCCATGTCGGGCCGCTGGTTTGGTTCATGCCGCCGGTCGCCAATACGGCGTTGCGCGAGTTGGGGATCGTGCTGTTCCTGGCCGTCGTCGGCTTCAGGTCGGGCGACCGCTTCATCGATACGCTGATCAACGGCGACGGGTTGTCCTGGATGGCCTGCGGCGCGCTGATAACCATCGTGCCGCTGACCGTGACGGCCCTGATCGGGCACCTGTTCATGCGGATGAACTATCTGAGCCTGTGCGGCTTGCTGGCCGGCGGCATGACCGATCCGCCTGCCCTGGCCTTCGCCAATGCCCTGACGCCGAGCGAGGCGCCCGCCCTGGCCTATGC
>DASQKT010000723.1:0-5714 GCA_035630415.1 Skermanella sp. | reverse complement strand
CCAGCCGTACGACGCCAGGAGGCGGCACCACCGATCCATCGGCGGCATAATTGTCGGTGATGTCGAGCAGACCACGCATCAGCGTCTTGTAGCACTCGATCACTTCGGCCATCAGCGCTTCACGGCCCGCATCGGCCGGCGGCAGGCGCTTGACCACGAAGCCGCCCTTGGAGCCAACCGGGACGATGACCGCGTTCTTGACCATCTGCGCCTTCATCAGGCCCAGGATCTCGGTGCGGAAGTCCTCGCGCCGGTCCGACCAGCGGATGCCGCCGCGCGCCACCTTGCCGCCGCGCAGATGGATCGCCTCCGCGCGCGGGCTATAGACCCAGACCTCGACCAGCGGCCGGGGCAGCGGCAACTCGTCGACCGAGCGGCTGTCCAGCTTCATCGACAGGTAAGGCTTCAGTTCCCCGTCGGCGCCTTTCTGGAAATAGTTGGTCCGCAGGGTCGATCGGACGAGGTTGAGGAACCGGCGCAGGATGCGGTCCTCGTCCAGGTTGGCGACGTCGTCCAGCGCGTGGTCGATCTCCACCAGCAGCCCGTTGACCGTGACCTGGATGTCGTCGGCGACGCCGCCGGTACGCGCCTGCGCCGGGTCGTGCATCGCCTGGAACAGCCGGACGATCAGCCGGGTGATGCCGGCATGATCGGCCAGCGTGTCTTCCATGTAGTCCTGGCTGAACTGGAAGCGGATCTGGCGCAGGTACTTGGCATAGGCCCGCAGCATCGTGACTTCGCGCCACCCCAACCCCGCCCGCAGCACCAGCCGGTTGAAGCCGTCGTCCTCCATCCTGCCTTCCCAGACCCGCAGGAAGCTGTCCTGGAACGACTGCCTGACGCGGCCCAAGTTGACGGCGGCGCCGTCCTTCGTCCGCATCGCGAAGTCGTGTATCCAGACCGGCTCCACCCGTCCGGGGATGGTCACCTCGAACGGCCCGCCTTCGGAGATCACCTTGACGCCCATATGCTCCAGCATGGGCAGGATATCCGACAGCGCCACCTGCCCGCCGTCATGGTAGAGCTTCAGGTAGACTTCCGACTCGGAAGCCTCGATCGGGCGGTACAGGTTGAGGCCCAGCCGCTTTGTATGAAGCACCTCCTCGACCCGTTCGATGTCCAGGATGGCCGGTTCAGCCCCGAAACGGTCGCGGTAGCCGACATCGAAGGCGGCGGCGTAGCGGCGGTGCAGGCGGAGGCCCTTCTCCTCGCCATGGGCATCGACCAGGGCGTCCTGCAAGCGGTCGGGCCACGCGCGGCTCGCCTCGATCAGCCGCTCCTCGATCGCGCCGACATCATAGTCCGGGATGGCGCCCGGTTTCGTTTCGATAACGAACTGAACCCGCGCCAGCACGCTTTCCGCCAGTTGGGTGTAGAAGGCCGAGCAGGTGCCGTCGAACGCCTTTTCCAGGATCGCCTGGATGCGGCGGCGCAGGTCGGTATCGTAGCGGTCGCGCGGGATATAGACGAGGCCGGTGACGAAGCGCTCGAACGGGTCGCGCCGGACGAAGAGCGCCGTACGCTGGCGTTCCTGAAGATGCAGGACGCCGATCGCTATATCGAACAGCTCGTCGTCGCTGACCTGGAACAGCTCGTCGCGGGGGAAGTTCTCCAGGATATGGACCAGCGCCTTGCCGTCATGGCTGCGCGGATCGAAGCGGGCACGCTGAAGGATGCGTACGACCTTGTTGCGCAGGTACGGGATATCGCGGGCGCTGGTGCTGTACGCGACCGACGTGAACAGCCCGACGAACAGGTGCTCGCCGACCACCACGCCGTTGTCGTCGTATTCCTTGATGAAGATGCTGTCCATCAGCGCCGGACGGTGGACGGTGGCCCGCCGGTTCGACTTGGTCACCAGCAGCAGGCGCGGCTGGCGCAGGAACTGCTGGGCGTCGGGCGGCAGCGACGCGAAGTTGCGCAGCCCGTCGAACACGCGGACATCGTCGTCGCGCAGGATGCCCATCCCCTCGCCGGCGACCACGGCCAGCCGCGCCTCGTCGCCGTCACCCTCGAACCGGTAGCGGCGGTAGCCCAGGAAGGTGAAGTTGTCGTCGTTCAACCACAGCAGGAAGTCGCGCGCCTCGCTGACCTCGTCGTCCGGCAGCGCGTGCGGCATATGGTCGACGGTTTCCAGGATGCGCAGCATGGGAGTGCGCATCTTCTGCCAGTCCTCGACGGCATAGCGGACGTCGGTCAGCACCTTCTCGACGCTCTGCGCCACCTGCTCCAGCAGTTCCGGCGCGGTCTGCTCGTCCACCTCGATATGCATGAAAGATTCGGGCACCGCATCCGCCGGAGCCGCCTGGGGTTCGTACAGGTCGGTCAACTTCCCCGAGGCGTCGCGCCGCACCCGCACCACCGGATGGATCACGAGATGGACGGTCAGCCCCTGGCGGTTCAGCTCGGCGGTGACCGAATCGACCAGGAACGGCATGTCGTCGTTGACGATCTCGACCACGGTATGGCCGCTCTGCCAGCCATGCTCGTCCAGCTGCGGGTGATAGACCCGGACGCGCGCGGTTCCGGGCTTCCGCTGGGCGGCGAACTGCCAGATCGACAGGGCGGCGCTGTAGAGCTGGTCGGGGCTCGATTCGATGATGTCGTCGGGCGGCACGTTGGCATAGAACTGCCGGACGAAGCGTTCGGCCGTATCGGCCCTGTCCCTGTTGAGCCGGTCGTGAACGCGACTGACGATCTGTTCCGTAAGCTCGCCTTTGAGCTGTTCGGCCTTAAGGGCCATGCCTGCCTCCCGTTTTGCAGCCTGCTTCGGCGGTTCGCCCGCTTCTGGTCAGGCCGGAGTGTAGCAGGTGAACATGGGTCCAGGGAGTAAGGTTGCGTGAAGTTTCGGCGCTACTCGATCGCCTGCCGCAAGGCGGCGGCCCCCGCCCAGGGCGCCAGCGGCAGGGCCGCGACCAGCAACCCGCCGAGCAGCAGCAGATGGGGCCGCGCCGTGAAGCCGGAAAGCGAGGCGTCGATGGCGCCCGCGCCGAAGATCAGCACGGGGATATAGAGCGGCAGGATCAGCAGCGACAGCAGCACGCCGCCGCGCCGGGCGCCCAGCGTCAATGCTGCGCCGATGGCTCCGATCAGGCTGAGCGTCGGCGTGCCGATGGCCAACGTGGCGATCAGCACCGGGAAGCCTTCCGGATTCATGTTCAGCAGCAGGGCCAGCAGCGGAGCCGCGACGATCAGCGGCAGGCCCGTCACCAGCCAGTGCGCCAGCACCTTGGCGAAGACGACCGCTTCCAGCGGCAGGCTGGTCAGCGTCAGAAGCTCCAGGCTGCCGTCCTCGTAGTCGTTCTGGAACAGCCGCTCCAGCGACAGCAGCGACGCCAGCAGCGCCGCGACCCAGATCACCCCGGCGGCGATGCGTGCCAGGATATTGGCCTCGGGACCGACGCCGAACGGGAACAGCACGACGCACAGCACGAGAACATCACCGCCACCGTAGCGTCCGACCCCTGCCGCAGCGCCAGCCGCAGGTCGCGGGAAACCAGCCGGAGGAAGCGGTTCATGGCTCGTAATCCTGGTCGTCGTGCAGCACTGCAAAATCGTCCATATGCAGCGTGGCCGCATCGGGAATCGCGATCTCGGCATGGGTCGAGACCACGACGATACCGCCCCCGCGCCGATGTTCCGCAATGGCTTCCTCAAGCTGACCGATGCCGGCCCGGTCGAGCGCCACCGAAGGCTCGTCGAGCAGCCAGAGCGGCGCCGGCGCTGCGAGGATACGGGCAAGGTTCAACCGCCGCTTCTGCCCCGCCGACAGGTAGCGCCCCGGAACGTCGGCGATATGCGGCACGCCCAGCCGCTCCAGGGCCGCCATCGCCGACTCCATCGGATCGGCGGCTCCCCCCATCGACGCCCAGAACGCAAGGTTCTCGCGCGCCGACAGCACCGGCTTCACAGCGTCCAGATGGCCGACATAGTGGACGCGGCTGCGGTGCAGATCGGGGTCGGAGGAGACAGGCTCGCCGTCCCAGCTCATGCCGCCGGAAAACGGCCGCAGCAACCCCGCCATCAGGCGCAGCAGGCTGGACTTGCCGCTGCCGTTGGGGCCGAGCAGCACCAAGGCGCCGCCGGCGTCCACGGCGAACGACAGCTCCTGGAACACCAGCCGCTCGCCACGCAGGCAGGTCAGGTCGTTGGCGGCGAAAAGGGGCATCGGGGCTGGACTATCGGCTCGAGCGTTGGCGGGCGGAGTGATCGACGTGCCGTGGTACAGCACGGTACGGCACCTGCCAAGGTCTATGCGGATTCCGGAAAAGAAAACGGCCACCGCGGGGGGCTCATGCGGTGGCCGGTAGATCCAGCCGGGGCCGGGCTGGTTGGCGCCCTGAAATAAGGACGCCGCTGTGAAGGGCATTTCGTTCGCCTTGCGGCTTACGCTGTAGGGGCGCCCTTCGTCTGAACAAGCATATAGGTGCCGAGTGTGGCGAAAATTAGATGTCGCACCAAGCATTTAAGCCGCACACTGCGACGCTCCCGGAAAACTCAAGGAATAAGAGGGAGTTACAGCAACGCAACATCTCGTTTCGCATGAGGATTAATCCTTTTTGGCGCCTCTGATGGCTTTTCAGCTCTTCTTCGCCGCCGCCGTCACGTCGCCGATGCTCCGGTACGACCCGCGGTTGACCAGCATGTCGCGCGCCAGACGAAGCGCCCGCTTCTCGCACGCGGCGCGGACATCCGGATCGGCAATAGTCTCCAGTTCCTCGATATGGGCGAGGCCCAGGATGCGCCGGATCATCTTGGCGGCGGCAAAGCCGACCGAGTCGGCGAACAGCCGCGCCGTATAAGCCGCCCGCACCCGCCGTAGCGCCGCCTGCCCCTCCGCATCGGCGAACAGATCAGCGGGATACAGGTCGCCCCCATGATGATCCCGCCACAGCCCCAGGAAGATGCCCTCGAACTTGGTCCAGACCTGATCGACCTGATCAAGGATCCAGCCTCGGTAGCCGTCACGCTGCGACGGCTCGGCCTCGTGTCCGGCCTGCGCGAAATAGGCCAGCAGCAGGTTGCCGATCACGGCGCCGATGTCGAACCCCATCGGACCGTAAAAGGCGAACTCCGGATCGATCACCTTCGTCTCGGTCGCCGTCACCATGATCGAGCCGGTATGGAGATCACCGTGGATCATGGCTTCGGCGGAAGTCAGGAACTTTCCTTTCAGTTCCGAAATGGCCGCCTTGGCCGCTGTATCCGCCCGGAACTCCGCCGCGATCCCGTCGAGCTGGGGCGAAGTCCAGCGGTTCAGTTCCGCGACCCGGTACGGATCGGTGAAGATGAGGTCCTCGGTGATCTTGCACAGCGCGGTATTGCCGCAGCATACCGCCATCCGCCGCTTCTTCTCCGCCGCCGGTAGCGCCAGATCGGAGGTGTAGAACAGCGTGGTCGCCATGAAATGCGCGATGTCGCGGGCGAAATGCGGATAGCGGATGCCGGCCGCCAGCCCCTTCCGCATGATCACGTGGGGCCGCAGAAGCTCCATCACCGTCAGGGCCATTTCGTGATTGTAATGATAGATCCGGGGTGTCTGGGCCGGCGCCACCCGGCCCTGCTCGACCAGCGCCTCGTGCTCGAAGAAGGCGCGGCTGAGCGGCAGCGGCCAGCTCTCGCCCACCAGCCGGACATAGGGCAGCGCCTGCTTGACCGCCACGCCACCCGCAGGCCCGGTCACGATGAAGACGAGGTTGAGGTTGCCGTCGCCG
>DASQKT010000722.1:0-12215 GCA_035630415.1 Skermanella sp. | reverse complement strand
ATCCTTCAGACCAAAGCCGCTCGAAGGCGGCAAGCGCCTGGGCATGACCCTTGCGAGGCTCCACTGTTCCCACCGTCAGGAAAACCGGATGACGGCTGCGCAGCACCCGTGTCACGTCCGCTCCAGGCTCATCCGGCCCAGCGTGGGATGAGACGGTTCCGATATCGGCGCCGAGATGGAAATGACCGATCCGCAGTGGTGTCGAGCGCTTTACGTCCAGGGTCGGTAGCCAGTCGAAGAGCTGGTCGCCGACCGAGCGCGAGATGCACAGCAACCCTTCGCAATGTGTCGCGATCTGTTCCACCCAGATCCTGAAATGATGGAACGGGACGAACCAGTCCGGCTGGATAAGCGGCAGCAGATCGTAGACGACGAAATAGCTGCGGATGCCGCGCAGCAGCAGGCTCCGGTTCAGTGCCGTCCGCCCTTCTATGAGATGGGAGGCGAGGTCCAGTCCGATAAAGACATCCCCGGCGCGGGTATCCACCAGATCCTCGGGCAGCCCAAGGTCGGGAATGCCCATGATCCGGGCCGCGAAGGCCCTGGTGTACCGCAGCGTCCCGCTGCCGTCGTCCATCACGGGTTCGACCCGGAAGCCGGAGGGCGGCTTGCGGATAAGTTCGATCAGAATGTTCTTGGCGACACGCTGGATGCCGGTCCCCGCGTCGCGCAGGCTGACTTCGGATACGTCAATCAGAAACTGGCGCACCCCATCGACGCCAGGCAGGTTTTCCGAGCCGCAGCGTACGATCGTGTCCCAATCCGTCCCGCCCGGAATCTCCGGCGCCTCGATGGCGACGATGTCCTCGCTCAGACGTTGCAGAATGGACAGGCGTGATTGCCCGGCCTGCGTCTCTATCGCTTCGATGATCGCCGCCGGCATTGCCGCCCGGTCCAGGTCGATCAGGTCGGCGATGCCGTCGTCCGGTCCCTGCCGCGACCCGTCCGATAAGCGTATGATGCCGGTCGCGGCCGCCGCGATTCCGCTCAGGCATGGATATTTTTTCGCCGCGGCCACGATGTCGCCGGAACGTGCGGCTTCCGCCGCGGCGGTCCAGCCGTGGGAAAGGTATACCTGCCGCAGCAGGTGGGGCTGACCGGTTTCGGATTCCAGCGCCGCCAGGGTTCGCCCGATACCGCCGTCATGCAGAATGACCGTGCCGGGAACCTTGGCGAGCGTGTCGAGCATCCAGGGCAGGCAACTCCGGTCGTCCCCCAGCACATAGACCACCCGATCCACGGCGGAGGCATTCTCGGCGAGCCATTCCGGCGTCCGCACGGGAGATCCGCCACCGCCTGCCGGCCGGGTAACGGCCTGTTGGGCGGTGACGCACTCGACGTCATAATGCCGGACCAGATCGGTCAGCAGATTTGCCGACCATTCGGCCACAGGCGAGGATTCCGGCGGCAGCGGCCCGACAAGAGCCAGTCGCGGACGCGGGGACGGCGGTGCGATCCGCATCGCGGTTCCGGTGCCGGCAGTCTTGCCGTTGCGGCGCTCGTGCAGTTCCTCGAACGCGTCCAGCGCCTTTCCGGCGGTGGCTTCCCAACTGTACCGCTTCGCCCGATCCAGGCCATGGCGGGCCAGCTCGGCCAGCAGTCCTGGATCGCCCAGCACTTTCGCCATCCGGGCTGCAATGGCTTCGGCGGAGTGAGGATCGAACATCGCGTCGGTCCGGCCGACCACCTCCGGAAAGCTGGTCGTGTCGGACGTGATGGCCGGCGTGCCGCAAGCCATCGCCTCCAGGGCCGGCAACCCGAAACCCTCGCGCAGGGACGGGCAGACGAACAGCCGGCACTGGCGATACAACTCGACCAGATCGGCATCCGGCACCTGACCCGTCAGCACGTAATCGTTCTCCGACAAGCCGGCCTCGCGCGCCATGATCGGTACGCGGACCCGGTCGGGCGGATTGACGACGCAGACCAGCACGAGTTGATGGCTCTTTCTCAGCTCCCGTGGTAGCCGGGCATAGGCTTGCAGCATGCCGGACAGGTTCTTGTGTGCGTCGACCGTCCCGACGAAAAGCACGAAGGGGCGCGCGATGCCAAGCCGCTTCGTCAGCGTTTTGGCTTCATCGTTCCCGACCTTCCCAGGTCCGGCAGGGCGGAACTTCGGGTCGGCGGCTGAATAGATCGTCCTGATACGATCGCCGCCGAGTCCCAGGAACTGAAACGCTTCCCGCGCCGAATGATCCGAGATCGCCAGCAGCAGGTCCGCGCGCCTGAGCGAGATCAGCTTGCGCGAGTACCACTCCGGACTGCGGGGATCGTCCGGCAGAACCTCCGGATGGGCCAGCGGGATCAGGTCGTAGAGAGTGACTGCGGTCGGCAGGCCAGGCACGCCGGCCCCGACCGAGGTCGTGACGTCATGATAGAGCCCTTCGAACAGGCTCGTGACATGGACGATATCGGGACGCAATCCTTGCAGGAAACGCTCGCGGACCAGTTCCGCCGCCTGAATGCGCCACCAGCTATCGCCGGTCAGGAAGCTGACGCCGGCCGGCTGCGACCAGACCACCATGTTTTCCCACGGAACCAGCCCCTCGAAGGCGGTCCGGATCGGCTCGACGGTGTCGCTCAGCGCGCCGTTCATCGCGACCACGATCTCGTGACCGCGAGGTTCGCGTGCCATCGCCTTTGCCAGTTCCAGTGAATAGCGGCCGATCCCACGCAGCCGGCTGGGCGACTGGCAGGCCTGGAGGTCCAGGACGATACGCATGGGAAATCTCCTGCTCAGCGTGTCCGCGCGCGAGCGCGCCTGAGCGTCGCTTCGAAATTGCGTTCTGTCGCCGACATGGGCCGGGCGACCAGGGTTCCTTCGCAGACCACGGCCGCGACCGGTACGGGTTCGGCGGTCATGTCGGCTTGGGGTTGTGGGGCGACGGCTTGCAGCGTGAAGGCCGGACGGGCAAGCAGGGCACGCGCCTTGCGCTCCAGCGCCGGGTGGCGCAGCAGGATTGGCACCAGGCCTTTCTTGATAAGCGGTCTGGCAGCTGCCCAGCGTGCCATCTTGCGTGCGATGCGCACGGCAAGCGGACGGACTTGGCCGGCCAGCGTCTTGACCGTCATGGATCTTGCCGACACGATCGTCCGTTTCACCTTCCGTACCGGGGCGGTCAGCCGCCATGAGACGCTTACCCGGACCGCATCGATATACCCGTTCAGTGATGCGATCACCGCATCCTGTGCGGCGATGTGCTGATGCAGCCTCGCATTTTCATGCGCGACGCGCTGCCATTCGGCCAGTCGGGCATCGACGTCTGCCCGCCATGCCGCCCGCTCGGCGTCGCGGCTCGCCAACTCCGCTTGTCTTTGGGCGATCTCCTGATCCCGCACCCGCAATTCGTCACGGCGGAGCTCGGCTTCCCGCTGGCGCAGGTCGGCCTCTTCCTGGCGAACCTCTATCTCCTGGTGCCGCAAAGACCCTTCCGACTGGCGGGCGGCAACTTCGTCGCTCCGGACCACAACTTCGTCGCTCCGGACGACGGCTTCGGCAGTCCTGACGCGAATTTCAGAATCACGGGCGTCGATTTCGCGCGCCCTGATTTCCGCTTCCGCAGCGCGAGCTTCGGCCTCGCTTGCCCGGACCTCCTGCTCCTGCGTCCGAATTTCGGATTCGAGCGCTCGAATTCCGATTTCGGCGTTCCTGGTTTCGGCTTCGACGCGCCGCAGGTCGCGTTCGCTATCGATCCAGACACGGTCGTCGGCGGCTTGCTTTCTTAAAGCTGCGGCTTGTTCGCGCGCGACCCAATCGTGGGCGCGGAACCAGTCGTCGAAGATGTTCGGCTGTATCTCGAGGCTGGGTATCAGCTCGGCTTTTTCTTCCGCGACGTAGAAGCGGTTCAGCCCGTCGAAATGGACGAACCGGTAGCTTCGATCGGTCAGGAGAAATTCCCATTCCTGATGGTTGGGGATCTGCGTCCGGGCCACCGTCGCTTCGACCAGGATGATCCACGGCCGTATCGTTCGTAGCGACAGGCCGCGAAGCACCGCCGCTTCCATCCCCTCCACGTCGATCTTCAAGAAATGGACGACCGTAACCCCATGGGCTTCGAATATGTTGTCGAGCGTGTCCTGGGGTACCTGCCGTTCGGTCGAAGTCAGACCGGCATAGTGGTGACGGCGCGCCAGTTCGGCGCTGCCGGTCGATAATTCACTGCCTGGGATATCATAGAATGTGACCGTGCCGACGCTGTCGCCGGCGGCGACCGCCAGATTTACGTCATGGGGTCTGGCCGCGATAAGCTGATCGTGAAAACCGAGCGCAGGTTCTATGTTGATGCCTCGCCACCCTCGTTCGTAGAACGCTCGGGTAACGGACTGCTCATCGGGACTGTTGGCTCCGACATCGACATAGAATCCATGCGTGACATCGCTCAGCGCGCGGTACAGGACCACATCTTCAAGATTTTGGGCAAAGGAGATGAACGGCATCAGCGCTCGATCCTGATGGAGGGCGGGACCCAGGCGGTTCCGATGAAATAGGATTTGTCGTGGTTGCTGACGGTGAACATCAGCGCCAAGTCGCGCCACTCGTAGTTATTGATCAGATGAGTGTCGGAACTGACCAGCGCAGTCGCGATCGAGTAGCTGCCGGGTCCCAGATTGGCGTTGAAGGCGACGGTGTAGTTGACGATGCTGCCGGCTTCCACATCTTCAACGATCTGTTCCGTGTGGAAGGTATTGGTGCCGAACATCGTCTGCCCAAGCCGGTCCTTTATCATATAGCCCAGGACCAGGCGCGGCAGCGCTTGATCGACCCGGACCCGGATGCGCAACGATACCGGAGCGCCGACATTGACGAACTCCACCGGCTCGTCGCGGTCGTTGAGCAGCGCTATATCCTCGACCACGGCTTCCAGGGTGCCTGAAACCGTCTGCACCCTGCCGCTGTCGTGCCGCCTCACCTCGACCGTCTGCTCCTGCCGTTCGGCGAGCAGTGCGTTGTAGAGATCCATGACCTCTTCCGGCGTCCCGTCCTTGATCTGCGCACCGCGCTCCAGCAGGATCGCCCTGTCGCATAGCATCTGGATGGCGGACCGGTCGTGGGAAACGATCAGCAGCGTCGTGCCGCGCTCGCGAAACTCGCGGATTCGGTCGAAGCTCTTGTGCTGGAAATAGGCGTCGCCGACCGACAGCGCCTCGTCCACGATCAGGATATCGGGCTTGACCGCCGTGGCGACGCTGAAGGCGACGCGCATCTGCATGCCGCTGGAGTAAATCCGCAGCGGTTGATCGAAGTAGTCGCCGATTTCGGCGAAATCCTCGATTTCCGGCATCAGGCTGTCGATCCGTTCGCGGGTAAATCCCATCAGCCCGGCGACGTTGTAGACGTTCTGCCGTCCGGTGAACTCCGGGTTCATGCCCATGCCGAGTTCCAGGATCGCGGCTATCCGGCCATGAACATCGACCCTTCCGGCGGTCGGGCGCAGGGTTCCGGTGATCAGCTTCAGCAGAGTGCTCTTGCCGGCGCCGTTCTGGCCGACAAGTCCGACGGCTTCCCCCGGTGCCACGCGGAAGCCGATGTTGCGCAGTACCCACTGCTCCTTGACGATGTCGGGCGTCCGTCCGAACCAGGAAAGCACGCGCGACCATTCGCTACCATAGGTCCGGAACGCCTTGCCCAGCCCGTCGACGTGCAGGACGGTTGCGGTCATAGCACGTCCACCATCTCGGCGCCGGCGCGCCGGAACATGAACATGCCGGCCGCCATCAGCCCGACCGCCAGAATGGCGGTCCCGGTCAGGGCCGACAGATCGGGCATCCGGCCGAACACCAGGACTTCATGATAGGCCGAGACCAGAGGATAGAGCGGATTGAGGAACAGCAACGAACGCAGGTTCTCCGGAAGGACGCTGGGCACATAGACGACGGGGGTGAACCAGAACCCGATCTGAAGCACCAGCGGCACCACTTGACCGACATCCCGGATGAACACGTTGAGGATGCCGAGAACGATCCCGAAACCGAGCGCAAGCGCCAGTGTCAGAATGGTGAGGACGGGCAGCAGCACGACCGACATCGTCAGCCCGTGCCCCAGCACGGCGAAGACGGCGATGATCGCCAGCAACAGCAGCGCATTGTTGACGAGAGCCGTGCCGGTCGTGATCAGAGGCAGGCAAATCTTGGGGAAAACCATCTTTTTCAAGATGTTGCCGTTTTCGATGAAGATCGTCAGGCAGCGGGTGACCACGTCCGAAAACAGCGACCAACAGAGGATTCCGGCTGTCAGATATATCGCATACCCGTATGTCTGATCTACCAGATCCGGCAGACGCGCGGATAGCAGGGAGGAGAGAATGAGTGCGTAGATACAGACTTGAACCAAGGGATTGATGATCATCCAGATGCCACCAATTCGGCTTCTGATGAAGCGGCTCATGAACTCAGTCTTGATCGATGAAACGATGAAGTACCGAAAGGCCCAGGTACTTCTGAGCATTGACCACATCAAATGCTTCCTCTTGCCGATGGCTCGCTTCCATTCAGCGCTACAGCCCTCTCTACGGGGCGGATCACAGGCCATGGTCCCGTGTCCGTTTAGCAGAGTACAACTTCACGGAACGGCCCAGAGGCGGCGAGGGGTATAGCATGCAAGCTGTCTCAACGCGAGCATTTCGAAAAAGATAGACGTCTATATAATTGAGTAATATCGGTTAATAATCTTATGAGATTAATTTTTTAATACCAAGTTTCTGATTTGATATGGATCATCTCACTGATGGCGCGGATGCGATTATAATAAGAAAGTCGTTCGCGCCGCAACAAGGCGCGAGGGGCATGGCTTGCGCATGGGAGGTTTTGGTTTCCCACCGCATCCGATGGGGGAGCTATAGAATGACCGACAACGGTCGCACCGAGGCTCCGGCCATCGAACGTGACCACCGCGAGTACGATCCGCAGGCACAGTGCCATCGGACACGGGTGGGGCATGGCAAGGAACGCGACCGCTTGTCGCAGATCATCGAGGGAAGTCCCGTCCCGACATTCGTCATCGACGAACATCATCTCGTTACCCACTGGAACAGGGCATGCGAGGCGATCTTCTCGGTCCCGGCCGCAACCATCATCGGCACGCAGCGGCAACGTCAGATCTTCTACGGGGAAGACAGGCCTTGTCTCGCCGACCTGATCGTGGACCGCGCCGGGGAGGCGGAATTCGAGCGCTACTATGGCGGCAAATACCGTAAATCCAGCCTGATCGCCGGGGCGTACGAGGCCGAGGACCTGTTCCCGGTCTTTGCCGGCGGCCCGCATTGGCTGTTCTTCACCGCGGCACCCTTGTTCGACAAGAGCGGGGCGATCGTCGGCGCGGTCGAAACGCTTCAGGACGTCACCGATCAGAAGCTTGCCGAGATGGCTTTCCTCGCCAGCGAGCGGCGGTTCCGCGACCTGTTCGAGGCGATGAGCGACGGCGTCGTCATCTTTCAGCCCCAGGACGAAGGCTCCGACTTCGTCGTGGCCGATATGAATCCGGCGGCGGAGGCGGCATGCCTCACGGATCGCCAGCAAATGGTAGGCAAGCGCCTCCGGGATGCGGCATCGGCGGCGTCGCCTGGGGCGACAGGGCCGACATCCCCGGAGTTCGTGCTTGCGACGCTTGATGCGGTCCAGCGGGTCTGGCGAACGGGCACGCCGGAGACGCAGTTCAACGTCCACCATGACGAGGGGGGCAAGCCGCTCGATTGCCGGAACAACCACTATATCCGGCTGCCTACCGGTGAAATCGCCTGCCTGTCGGAGGACGTTACCGAACGGGAACGCAATCAGGCGGAACTGGAAATGTCGGCCAGTGTCTTCCGGCACACGGTCGAGGGCATTTTCGTCACCGATGCGCGCGGCGTCATCGTTTCGGTCAATCCCGCCTTTACCCGGATCACGGGTTATGAAGAGAGCGAAGCGGTCGGCCAGACGCCGCGTCTGCTGCGGTCGGGCATGCAGGGTGACGATTTCCCGGCGATACTGTGGGAAAGTCTGAAGCGGGACGGTAGTTGGCAAGGCCAGATCTGGAACCGTCGCAAGAACGGCGAAGTCTTCCTGGAATGGGCGACCATCACCCAGGTGCTCGACGTTTCCGGACGGCCAAGCCGCTATGTGGCGATCTTCAACGACATTACAGATCTGCATCGCAAGGACGAACAGATCAAGCATCAGGCCTATCACGATGCCCTGACCGGATTGCCCAACCGTCTTCTGCTGTCCAAGCGGATCGAGCAGGCCACAGCAGTCGCCCGCCGGAACGATCATGGCGTAGCACTGCTCTTCATCGACCTGGACCACTTCAAGACGATCAACGACTGCTTCGGCCATGACATGGGCGACAAGCTGCTGATCGAAGTGGCGCGCAGGCTGAAGTCCTGCGTTCGCGATAGCGATACGGTAGCCCGTCTGGGCGGTGACGAGTTCATCGTCGTCATCGGCGATACCAGCCTGCCCGAGAGCGTTTCGCATGTCTGCCAGCGTGTCCTGAAAAGTCTCCGGCAGCCGTTCACCGAGCCGGAGGTGGAAGTGGTCACCGCCAGCATCGGCATCAGCCAGTTCCCGGACGATGGCGCCGACGCCGAAACGCTGCTGAAGCACGCCGACATCGCGATGTACGAATCGAAGCGGCGGAGCCGGAACACCATCAGCTTCTTCACCGCCGACATGACGCACAAGATGATGCGCCGGCTGGAACTGGAGAGCGATCTGCGCCGGTCGATCGACAACGACGAGCTGGAGGTCTACTACCAGCCGAAGGCTGATATCACCACTGGCGACATCTATGGCATGGAGGCGCTGCTGCGCTGGCACCATCCGACTCGAGGCATGGTGCCGCCGGACGAATTCATCCCGCTGGCCGAAGAGGTCGGCATGATCGTGCCGATCGGCGAGTGGGTCCTGCGCACCGCATGCCGCGACGCCGTCGGCCTGCATGTCGCCGGCTATCCGCTTCATCCGTCGGTCAACCTGTCCATGCAGCAGTTCCGCGACCCCGATCTGGTGGCCCGGATCACCGGCATCCTCGCGGAAACCGGCCTTGAGCCGGAATGGCTGGAACTGGAACTGACCGAAACCATCATCATGACCGAGGCGACGCAGAGCATAGCGGCCCTGAATCAGATCAAGCGCCTGGGTGTCGCACTCTCGATCGACGATTTCGGCACCGGCTATTCCAGCCTCAGCTACTTGACGAAATTGCCGATCGACACGCTGAAGATCGACCGGAGCTTCATTCAGCACTGCGGACACGACGGCAACAGCGCCACCGTCGTCTCGGCGATCATCAATCTGGCTGGCCAGCTTGGGCATTCCGTGGTCGCCGAGGGAGTTGAAACAGTCGCGCAATTGGCCTTCCTGCGGGAACGCAAATGCAGCATGATCCAGGGGTACCTGCTCGGCAGGCCGGTGCCGCTGAAAGACTTCACCGCGCAACTGGCGCGGTGGCGGAAGATCGTGGCGGCCCTGGCATCGCCGATCGCCTGAACGGGCGGGACCATCGGCTTACGGAAGATCCGGCCCTTCGTCCCGGTTGTTCAGGATATTCCGTCAGAATCCCTTTGGCAGAATCCCTCTGGAGCGACAATGCCCAATCCCCCGCCCAATGCTCGGGCGCCTCATCCCGTTTCGAATACCTTGCCTGCGGTATCCCCGGACAACCCCTGGAAGACCCTGGGCGCCGAAGTCCGTTACGAGAACAATTGGATCAAGGTGACCGAGCACGACGTCATCAACCCCGCCGGCAAGCCGGGGATTTATGGCGTCGTCCATATGAAGAGCACCGCCATCGGCGTCCTGCCGATCGATGAGGACGGCTGCGTCCATCTGGTCGGACAGTTCCGATACTCGCTGAACGCCTATAGCTGGGAAATGCCGGAAGGCGGCGGCGGACTGGACGTCGAGCCGGTCGAGGAAGCCAGGCGCGAGCTGCGGGAGGAAACCGGCGTCGTGGCGCACCAGTGGGCCGAACTGCTGCGGCTGCATACTTCCAACAGCATCTGCGACGAGCACGGCGTCATCTTTCTCGCCTGGGACCTGGAGCATACGGATGCCGAGCCGGAGGACACCGAAGCGCTGACGGTGGTCCGGATGCCGTTCGGGCGTGTCCTCGATCTAGTGATGGACGGCACCATCACGGACGCCATGACAGTTACCGCCGTGCTCAAGGCGCATGTGGCGGCGGAGCGTGGAAGCCTGCCGGACCAAGTCGCCGCACTTATCCTTGGGACCGGACTGATCCTTGGGAAAGGACCTCCAGCGGCTACGTGATCGCCATAAGTCCATTCATTTCAGGGTTGTCTGACCGGCGCCCGCGCATGCACTCTATTCTGGACAACGGTGGGCATCGCATATAGACCGTCCCCAAATCGGGTGCGGGCGTTGCCGCGCTAACCATGAAAAAGGGGGCCGGGGAAACTATGGCTGAAAATCTGCGGGACGCGGCACTGGATTACCATCGCCATCCGACACCCGGAAAGATAGCCGTAGCGCCAACCAAGCCGCTGGCGACACAGCGCGATCTGGCCCTTGCCTATTCGCCGGGTGTCGCCGCGGCTTGCGAGGCGATCGTCGCCGACCCGGCCGAAGCCAGCACCGTCACCAGCCGCGCCAATCTGGTCGCGGTCATCACCAATGGTACGGCGGTGCTGGGCCTCGGCTCCATCGGCCCGCTCGCCGCGAAGCCGGTGATGGAAGGCAAGGGCGTCCTGTTCAAGAAATTCGCCGGCATCGACGTCTTCGACATCGAGTTGGACCAGAACGACCCGGACAAGCTGGTCGAGATCATCGCCGCGATGGAGCCGACCTTCGGCGGCATCAATCTGGAAGACATCAAGGCGCCGGAATGCTTCTATATCGAAGAGAAGCTTCGTGCCCGGATGAAGATCCCCGTCTTCCACGATGACCAGCACGGCACCGCCATCATCGTCGGCGCCGCCATCCTGAACGGCCTGCGCGTCGTCGGCAAAAAGATCGACAACGTGCGGCTGGTCGCATCCGGCGCCGGTGCCGCATCGCTGGCCTGCCTGGACCTGCTGGTCGACATGGGCATGCCGGTCGGCAACATCACGGTCACCGATATCGTCGGCGTGGTCTACAAGGGCCGCAACGAGCTGATGGACCCGCGCAAGGAGCGTTTCGCCCAGGAAACCGACGCTCGCACACTGGGCGATGTGATCGCCGGAGCGGACATCTTCCTGGGACTGTCGGCTCCAGGCGTCCTTAAGGCCGCCATGGTCGAGAAGATGGCGCCCAATCCGCTGATCCTAGCGCTGGCCAACCCGACTCCGGAGATCATGCCGGAAGAGGCGAAGGCGGTGCGGCCGGACGCGATCCTGGCGACCGGACGCTCGGACTATCCCAATCAGGTCAACAACGTCCTGTGCTTCCCCTTCATCTTCCGGGGCGCGCTGGATGTCGGCGCGACGACGATCAACGAAGCGATGAAGATCGCCGCCGTGCGCGCCATCGCCGATCTGGCGATGGCCGAGGCGAGCGACATCGTCGCGTCGGCCTATGGCGATCAGGTCTCTGGCTTCGGCCCCGATCACCTGATCCCCAAGCCGTTCGACCCGCGCCTGATCCTCCAGATCGCTCCGGCGGTGGCCAAGGCCGCGATGGACAGCGGTGTCGCGACCCGGCCGATCACCGACTTCGCGGCCTATACCGACAAGCTGAACGAGTTCGTCTTCCGCTCCGGGCTGGTCATGCGCCCGGTGTTCATCCGCGCCAAGCAGGACCCGCGCCGTGTGGTCTATGCCGAGGGCGAGGAGGAGCGGGTGCTCCGCGCCGTCCAGGTCGTCGTCGACGACCGGCTGGCCAAGCCGATCCTGATCGGCCGCCGGGATGTCGTGACGCGCCGCATCGAGAAGCTCGGCCTGCGCATCCGCCTGGGCGACAATGTCGATCTGGTCGATCCCGAGAACGACCACCGCTACAACGATTATTGGACGCTTTACCACCGCCTGATGGAGCGCAGCGGCATCTCGCCCGACGTGGCGCGCACGGTGGTCCGCACCAATACGACCGTAATCGGCGCGCTGATGGTGCGCCGGGGCGATGCCGAAGCCATGATCTGCGGTACGATCGGCAAGTACCGGACCCATCTGTCCGACATCAAGAACGTCGTCGGACTGCGGCCCGGCGTCCACACGCCGGCGGCGCTCAATCTTCTGATCATGAACAAGGGCACCTTCTTCATGTGCGACACCTACGTGTCGCCGGACCCGACCGTC
>DASQKT010000721.1:0-2585 GCA_035630415.1 Skermanella sp. | reverse complement strand
GCCGGATCATGAACGGGATCTCGGTCCGGTAGAGGCCGACCCCGTCGGCCCCGGTGTCGCTCAGGTGCTGAAGGTCGATCAGCAGGCCGCAGTTCAGGTTGATCGACATCGTCACACCGTCCCGCGACACGGCGGGCTGGTCGATGATCTCGGCATACAGGCGCTTGCGCTGGGCGCGCATCGTCATGCTGTTGTGGAAGGCGTCCTGGACGTCCTCGGCCGGGCGGACCAGCACCTGGGCGTTGTCGCCGTCGACGATGAGCTGGTCGAGCGGTTCGATCCGGGTCAGCACGTCGATGCATTGCCCGACCACCGGGATGTCGAGCGCGCGGGCGACGATGGCGACGTGGCTGGACGCCGAGCCTTCCTCCAGCACCAGCGCCCGCAAGCACCGCCGGTCGTAGTCCAGCAGTTCCGCCGGTCCCATCGACCGCGCCACCAGGATCACGTCGTCCGGCAGCGAGGCCGCCGCCTGCAACTCCTTGCCCGCCAGATGCTGGAGCAGCCGGTTGGTCAGGTCGTCGAGGTCGAGCAGCTTTTCCCGGATATAGGGGTCGTGCAACTGGCTCATGCGGGCACGCGTGTCGTTCTGGACGCGCTGCACCGCCGCTTCCGCCGTCAAGCCGTTCTTGATCGCTTCTCGGATGCGCGACAGCCAGCCGCGATCCTCGGCGAACATCCGGTAGGTTTCCAGGATGTCGTGGTGCTCGCCGCCCTCCACGCTCGATACCCGCAGCAGGTCGTCGATCGCGGTGTGCATCACTTCCAGCGCCTGCCGGAAGCGCTCGATCTCGTGCTCCGGGTCCTCGGCCACCATCTGGCGGATGGTGAGTTGCGGACGGTGCAGCACCGCCAGCCCCATCGCAAGGCCCCGGTTGAGGCTGACGCCGTCCAGCCGGGTCGGCAGCAGGGCGGCGTCCGCGACGGAGGAAATCTCCTGCGCGCTGACCAACTCGCCACCGGCGGTCAGTTCCGCCACCACCATGGCGATGGTCTGGAGGGTTTCGACCTCTTCCTCGAAATAAACGCGCTTGTCCTTGTGCTGGATCACCAGCACGCCGCGCACCCGGCCGCCACGCAGGATCGGCACGCCCATCAGCGACAGGAAAGCGTCCTCGCCGGTCTCGGGCCGGTAGGCGAAGTTGGGATGCGACGGGGCGTTGGCCAGCGCAACCGGCCGAGCATGAGCCGCGATGTCGCCGACCAGGCCTTCCCCCACCCGCAGGCGCGTCTTGTGGACCGCCGACTGATTGAGGCCGACGGTGGCGAACAGCTCCAGGATGTCGCCCGCCCGCATGACGTAGCAGGAGCAGACGTCGGCGCCCATCTCGGCGCCGATCAGCGTGACGATCTTGTCAAGGCGGTGCTGGGCGGTACCCGAACCCGCCATGACGTCGCGCAGCCTTGCCAACAGGCGCCTGGACGTAATGCCGGGCATGGCCGCTCCCTGTTCGATCTCGTAATCCTTCATGTCCATGGCTTGGCCCGGACCCGGTGCATCCCGCGCCGGGGTATCGTGCCCCGGAGCGTCATTCATCTACTCCACGGCTCCGGACACGATTTTGGAACCATAAGCTGGTTCGCCGCCATGGGCTTTGCCGATAGGGCCGTTCCGCAATGCCAGCGCGTGGACCGCCTGATCGACCAGATCGTTCAGGATCTCCACGGTCGGTTGTTCGCGGGTGACCATGCCGACGCTCTGGCCCGCCATCAGCGATCCGTTTTCGATATCGCCCTCGATCACGGCCCGGCGCAGGGCGCCGGCCCAATAGTGCTCGATCTCGAGCTGGGCTTCCTTCTGCCCGACCTCGCCGCGCGTGAACCGGTCGATCACGGTGCGCTGGAAGTCCATGAAGCGGCGGGTCCCCTCGTTGGTCAGCGCCCGCACGGGAATCACCGGAAAGCGCGGATCGATCTGGACCGACGGGATCGCGTCGCGCGCCGCCGCATTGATGAAGGCCTGCTTGTAGCGCGCATGGGCGATCGATTCGGTGGCGCAGACGAAACGGGTGCCAAGCTGCACTCCGGAAGCACCCATCTCCAGATAAGACAGGATCGCCTCACCCCGGCCGATCCCGCCGGCCACGAAGACCGGCACATCGGACACCACGGGCAGGATTTCCTGAGCCAGGACGGATGTGGAGACCGGCCCGATATGGCCGCCGGCTTCCATCCCCTCGATCATGATGGCATCCGCGCCGTTCTTGACCAGCTTGCGGGCAGTCGCCGCCGTCGGTGCGAAGCAGACGACCTTGGCGCCCGTTTCCCGGACCCGCCCGATGACGGCGGAAGGCGGCAGCCCGCCGGCCAGGACGACATGGCTAACCCCGCGTTCTGCACAGACGCCGATCAGGTCGTCCAGGCGCGGGTGCATGGTGATCAGGTTGACGCCGAAGGGCTTGGACGTGCGTTCCCTGGTGCCGGCGATCTCGGCGTCGAGCTGGTCCGGCGACATGGAGCCGGAAGCCAGCACGCCAAAGCCGCCGCCGTTGGAGATGGCGGCGACAAGGTTGCGCTCTGACACCCAGGTCATGGCGCCTCCCATGATGGCGAACTCGGTACCCAGGAACGCGCGCCCCCTGCTC
>DASQKT010000720.1:0-3529 GCA_035630415.1 Skermanella sp. | reverse complement strand
CCTACTCGCCGGGCCGCCCGTGCTGCCAGCCTTGCCGCTCCGGTCATGCGGGCGCCCCCAAGCACGACGGCATGACCACGGTCAAACTTGTGACCATCGGATTTCGGCCAGGGGAAGCATGCCAGCCACACGGCGGGATCGTTGCCGAAGAGAGACGGCGCGATCTCATCCAGCACCGCATCGGTGATGCCGATATCCGCGACCACAACGGTACCGCAAAGAGTCCGGCCGGGGAGCATCAGATGGGCGGGTTTTCGGCGGAAGAACGTGACCGTCAGCGCCGCCGGCGACGCCGCACCCAGCACGGTCCCCGTATCGCCATCGACTCCACTCGGCACATCGACCGCCAGGACCGGGACGGCGCGGGTACCCAGCTCCTCCACAAGCTCACGCACGCTCCCCTCGAGCGGACGCGCCAGACCCGCGCCGAACAATGCATCGACAACCAGGCCGGCGCCGTCCAGGAGACCGGAAGATAAAGGCAGAACCTGCCCTTTCCAGCGCCCCGCCATGATCGCGGCGTCGCCGCGCATAGCACTCCTGTCGCCCAGCAGACCGACCCGGACCGGCCAGCCGAGTTCATCGAGCAACCGCGCCACGACGAAGCCGTCGCCGCCGTTGTTTCCGGGACCGCAGAGGATGGTTACCGGCTTGACCGGCCAGCGTGCCGTGATCTCGCGGGCGACCGCCGCCCCGGCCGCCTCCATCAGGACCTCGCCGGGCTTGCCGCCCTCGATGGTCAGGGCGTCGGCGCGATACATCTCGGCGACTGTCAAGACGGCATGTTGAAGGGCCATGGCAATTCTCCCGAACGAATGCTTTTCCCTGAGATGAACGGGTCCGAACGCGAAAAGGCCGCGACGGCCCATCGTTGGGACCAGACCGCAGCTTACCGGCGCGCAAGCACCGTAGTGATGAATAGATACTTCATTTGGGAAGGTGGGGCGACGGATGGGACTCGAACCCACGACCACTCGGACCACAACCGAGGGCTCTACCAACTGAGCTACCGCCGCCACCGTTGGGCCGTGTCTATGCCAAATCGCTGAAACCTCGTCAAGGGCCGAAAGCGCGGATTTTCGACGTTGCCGCCACTGGGGTTCAAATCTCGTCCATCGAATCGCCGCACACGGCGGTCTGCTTTATTTTTAATCACAGTGATCAGGTAAACATCAGTTGCTTGCCAGCCGTCACGGCATACACTCGCCCAAAACCGCCCAGCGGCGCATTTGCCATCGGCAGGAAGGCGTTGGCATGCCTCGTGCTTTACGGGATGATGAGCACCGCTCGGTGGCGCGCCGCCATCCACGGGGAGTCGTTGATCAGCATCATGAAAAAAATCGAAGCCATCATTAAGCCGTTCAAGCTCGACGAAGTGAAGGAAGCCCTTCACGAGGTCGGCATCAAGGGCATTACCGTCACCGAAGCCAAAGGCTTTGGAAGACAGAAGGGTCATACGGAACTTTACCGTGGCGCGGAATACGTCGTGGACTTCCTGCCCAAGGTGAAGATCGAGGTCGTCATGGACGACAGTCTGGTCGATCGCGCGATCGAGGCGATCCAGACAGCCGCCCACACCGGCCGCATCGGCGACGGCAAGATCTTCGTGACTCCGGTCGAAGAAGTCGTCCGCATCCGTACCGGCGAGAAAGGCAGCGACGCCGTCTGATAAGGATGGCGACCGCGGCCGGGCTCGCCCGGCCCTGGACTTCGGACACCTTATCAGCCCCTGCATTGCAATGCGGGGGCTACGGGATAACGTGGTCCAAGCCATCCCCCTGCGCCGGCCTATCCGACCCGCGCGCCCGGCTTCAGAGAAGCGCGGGCACCTGCCGTCCGGACCGTTTATTCGGAGCAACGCCGCCAGCGGCGAAGCTGTGGATTGTGCGTCCGGAACGGTCGTGACATAACAACGCCCGCGCGCGTCACCAAATCGGCATCACCCCGCTCACGGCGGGGGCGAGCCAGCGTCAACCATAGAAAACGGATCCCGAGGAATGTCTGACATCAGCAAGGTCTTCGACCTGATCAAGGAACACGACGTCAAGTACGTCGACCTTCGCTTCACCGATCCGCGCGGCAAGCTGCACCATACCGCGCAGCACATCTGCACCATCGAGGAAGAGTCCTTCACCGATGGCATCATGTTCGATGGCTCCTCGATCGCAGGCTGGAAGGCGATCAACGAATCCGACATGGTCCTGCTGCCCGACGCCGCGACCGCCGTGCTCGATCCGTTTGCCGCGCAGCCGATGCTGAACATCTTCTGCGACGTCTACGACCCGTCCAGCGGACAGCCCTACAACCGTGACCCGCGCTCGATCGCCAAGGCCGCGCAGTCCTACATGGAATCGGCCGGTATCGGCGATACTGCCTATTTCGGTCCGGAAGCCGAGTTCTTCGTGTTCGACGACGTGCGCTACGAAGTCTCGATGAACGAGTGCTTCTACAAGATCGACAGCGAGGAAGGCCCCTACAACAGCGGCCGGACCCAGACCGACGGCAACCTTGGCCATCGTCCGACCATCAAGGGCGGCTACTTCCCCGTTCCCCCGGTCGATTCGGCTCAGGACCTGCGGGCCGAGATGCTGACCGTGCTGGGTGAGATGGGCGTCGAGATCGAGAAGCACCACCACGAAGTGGCCGCTTCCCAGCATGAGCTGGGCATCAAGTTCGCCACGCTCGTCAAGACCGCCGACAACATGCAGCAGTTCAAGTATGTAGTGCACAACGTCGCTGCCGCCTATGGCAAGACCGCCACTTTCATGCCGAAGCCGGTGTTCGGCGACAACGGTTCGGGCATGCACTGCCACCAGTCGATCTGGAAGGACGGCCAGCCGGTGTTCGCCGGTTCGGGCTACGCCGACCTGTCGGACATGGCGCTGTACTACATCGGCGGCATCATCAAGCATGCCCGCTCGCTGAACGCCTTCACCAACCCGTCGACCAACAGCTACAAGCGTCTGGTTCCGGGCTACGAGGCTCCCGTGCTGCTGGCCTACTCGGCCCGCAACCGTTCGGCTTCCTGCCGTATCCCCTACGTCGCAAGCCCCAAGGGCAAGCGCGTCGAAGTCCGTTTCCCCGATCCGTCGGCGAACCCGTACCTCGCCTTCGCCGCCATGCTGATGGCCGGCCTGGACGGCATCCAGAACAAGATCCATCCCGGCGAGGCGATGGACAAGAACCTGTACGATCTGCCCCCGGAAGAGCTGGCCGCGGTCCCGACCGTGTGCGGTTCGCTCCGTCAGGCGCTCGACAGCCTGGAAGCCGACAACGATTACCTGACCAAGGGCGACGTCTTCGCTCCGGACATGATCGAAGCCTACATCGAGCTGAAGCGCGAAGAGCAGATGGCCTTCGAAACCTCGCCGCACCCGATCGAGTACAAGATGTACTACTCGGTCTGATCCGACGGGAATTTCCTGCTCATTTTTTGGGCGGAGAAGAAAGGGGTGGCGGATCTTCCGCCGCCCCTTTTCTTTTGCCATCCTGCGAAATTATCTCGCCGCAAACTTTACCGAAGCCGTAA
>DASQKT010000719.1:0-3827 GCA_035630415.1 Skermanella sp. | reverse complement strand
ACGCCGACGCCGGCGACCATGCGGGTCGTGCAGATCGAGCCGGGACCGATGCCGACCTTGACGGCATCGACGCCGACGCCGATCAGCGCCTTGGCGGCCTCGGCGGTCGCGACGTTGCCGGCCACGACCTGGGTGTAGTTGGACAGGCGGCGCACCCGCTCGATCTGCTCCATCACCTTGGACGAATGGCCGTGGGCGGTATCGACCACCAGCACGTCGACCTCGGCGTCGAACAGCGCCTCGGCGCGGGCAAGGCCGTCATCGCCGGTGCCGGTCGCGGCGGCGGCGCGCAGGCGGCCCTGGTCGTCCTTGCAGGCGTTGGGGTGAAGCTGCGCCTTTTCGATGTCCTTGACGGTGATCAGACCGATGCAGCGGTAGGCGTCATCGACCACCAGCAGCTTTTCGATCCGGTGATGGTGAAGCAGGCGCTTGGCCTCCAACTGATCGACACCTTCTCGCACCGTGATCAGGCGCTCGTGGGTCATCAGTTCCGAAACGGGCTGCTGCTTGTTGGAGGCGAACCGCACGTCGCGGTTGGTCAGGATACCGACCAGCTTGCCGGAAGGCTGCTCGACCACCGGGATGCCGGAGATGCGGTAGCTCGCCATCAGGTTCAGCGCATCGGCGAGGCTGGCGGTCGGTTCGATCGTGATGGGGTTGACCACCATGCCCGACTCGAAACGCTTGACGCGGCGGACTTCGTCGGCCTGCCGCTCGATATCCATGTTGCGGTGAAGCACGCCGATACCGCCAGCCTGCGCCATCGCAATGGCGAGGGCGCTCTCGGTCACCGTGTCCATCGCGGCGGACATCAGCGGAATTCCAAGCTCGATCGTCTTGGTCAGCCGGGTGCGCGTGTCGGTCTGCGCCGGCAGGACCGAGGATTCGGCCGGCACCAGCAGGACGTCGTCGAAGGTTAGGGCTTCGCGAAACTGCACGATCTGGGCCATTTACCGTCTCCTGGCGTAAAATTTGCGGCACTATACACAGGAAACGCGCTCTGTGAAGTCTGTGTTGCCCTGCGGCAAACGCAGGGCTCAGAGGCAGGCCGGATTTTTGCAGGTTTTTCGTTGATGATCAGACCTTAAGAAATGGAAGTCTGAGCGCGACAACGGAGCAGGTACGTATTCAAACCATTATAAAGCGACGTCATGAACGAAAACGAGAAGACCCGGCCCTGCCCGTCCTGTGATGGTGCGATGCACTACGGAGAGCAGGAAGAAACACTGACTTATCAGGGGGATACTCTCATCTATATGCAGCCCGGTTGGCATTGTGATGCTTGCGACAATGGTATCTTGGAGGACGCCGACAACGAGGTACATGACGCCGCTCTGCATCAGCTGATCGCCCATGTGAGAAGTCATGCCAGAGCCGAAGAATTCAAACCTGTTGGCGCAGAGATGTCGGGCCTCTTCAGCCCGACATCTCCGCCGGAATCCGACTCCGCTCGACAGGTTGGACTTTCCGGCGCGGGTATCACGCCTGCCTGATTAAACCGAAGGACGGAACGACTGCCCGAGGCAGGCCGGAGCCTGGAAGCGGCCGCGCCAGGGGCCGGCGGAGATGATCGTCAGGACGGCGATGGTTGCCAGATAGGGCAGCATCGTGAAGACCTGGGACGGCAGGCCGACGGTGCTGCCGCTGCCCTGGGCGTGAAGCTGGAGGATGGTGACGCCGCCGAAGATATAGGCGCCGAGAAGCACCCTGCCCGGCCGCCAGGAGCCGAAGACCACCAGGGCAAGGGCGATCCAGCCACGGCCCGAGGTCATGTTCTCCGCCCACATCGGGGTTACCGAGAGCGACAGGAACGCGCCGCCCAAGCCTGCCATAGCGCCACCGAACAGGGTTGCCAGATAGCGGACTCCGATCACGGGATGACCGATCGAGTGAGCGGAGTCGGCCGACTCGCCGACGGCGCGGAGGACCATGCCGGCATGGGTGTATTTCAGGAACCAGCCGACCGCGAAAGTCAGGGCGATCGACAGGTAGACCATGGCGTCGTACTGGAACAGCAGCGGGCCGATGATCGGCAGGGTGCTAAGGACGGGGATGTTGAGCTTGGGCAAGCCTGCGATGGGCATGCCGACGAAGCTGGCTCCTATCAGGGCGCTGAGGCCGATGCCGAAGATGGTCAGGGCAAGGCCGGTCGCAACTTGGTTCGCCATCAGGGTCAGGACGAGCACGGCGAAGACCAGGGCCAGCGCCGCACCGGCGAGGGCTGCCGAGCCGATGCCGAGGATTGCGCTGCCGGTGGACATCGTGACGCCGAACCCGACGACGGCGCCGATCAGCATCATGCCCTCGACCCCGAGGTTGAGGACGCCGGAGCGCTCGGCCACCAGTTCGCCGACGGCGGCGAACAGCATCGGGGTGGCGGCGATGACGATTGAGACGGTGATCAGGACCAGAAAATCGGTCATGCCGTGGCGACCTCCCGGCGGGGTTTGGCGGACTGGATACGGACGCGGTAGCGGACGAGGAAGTCTGACGCGAGCAGGTAGAACAGCAGCATTCCCTGGAACACTCCCGTCGCCGCCTGCGGCAATTGGGCATAGACCTGGGCGTTCTCGCCGCCGATGTAGGAGATCGCCATGACGATCCCGGCCAGGACGATGCCGATCGGGTTGAGGCGGCCAAGGAAGGCCACGATGATGGCGGTGAAGCCGTAGCCGGGGGTTAGCTGGGGCGTCAACTGGCCGATCGGGCCGGCGACTTCGACCATGCCGGCGATGCCGGCGAGCGCTCCGGCCAGGAGCAGCGTGAACCAGACGGTGCCCTTCTGGCTGAAGCCGGCGAAGCGGGCGGCCATGGGGGCTTGGCCGACGACTTTGATCTGGAAGCCGGTGACGGTGTAGGTCAGCAGGACCCAGGCGGCGGCTGCCGCGAACAGGGCCACCAGTGCGCCGACATGCAAGCGGGTGCCTTCGAGGATCACCGGCAGGATAGAGGCCTCGGTGAACATGCGGCTCTGCGGGAAATTGAAGCCTTCCGGATCGCGCCAGGGGCCGTGGACCAGGATGCTCAGCACCAGCGTCGCGACATAGGTCAGCATCAGGCTGGTCAGGATCTCGCTGACTTCGAACTTGGTCTTGAGGAACGCCGGGATGGCCGCCCACAGCATGCCGCCTATAGCGCCGGCTACGAACATCAGCGGGAGAATCCAGAAGCCCTCGTCGCCCCAGAAGGCCAGCGCCACGCCGGCACCGAAGATGGCGCCCATCGTCAACTGGCCTTCCGCCCCGATATTCCAGACATTGGCGCGGAAGCCGATGGCGAGGCCGGTGGCGATCAGGATCAGCGGTCCGCCCTTGACCGCCAGCTCGGCGAGGCCGAACTGGGTTTCCAGCGGCGAGACCAGGAAGATGTAAAGCGTGTTTCCGGGATTGAGGCCGAGGATCATGAACAGCAGGTAGCCGGACAGGATGGTCAGGGCGATTGCCAGCAGGGGCGTGCCGTAGACCAGCCAGCGGGGGATTTCCCGCCTTGCTTCAAACTTAAGCGACATGTTGAGCGCTCCCATGGACTGCCGGGACTTCAGCGGACATGCCGTGCAGGCCGCCCATCAGCAATCCGATTTCCTCCATCGAGGCGTCGGCGGTATCGATCGCCCTGGACAGCGATCCGACATTCAGGACCGCCAGACGGTCGCACAGGGTCAGCAACTCGTCGAGGTCCTGGGAAACTACGACGATGGCGGCGCCGTTCTGCGCCAAGTTGAACAGGGCTTGGTGGATGGCGGCAGCCGCACCGGCATCGACGCCCCAGGTCGGCTGGGCGATGACGAGAACTTCGGGGGTCTGGAGGATCTCTCGCCCGACGATGTA
>DASQKT010000718.1:0-7319 GCA_035630415.1 Skermanella sp. | reverse complement strand
CCGGCGCCCGCCGGCAACATGAGCGCGCCCTATGTCAATCCGGAAGGCGTGCGGCTGGGGGCCTGCCAGTATTGCGGCCACTGCGAGCGCTTCGGCTGCGAGGCGAACGCCAAGTCCAGCCCCAACACGACGCTGCTGCCGGTGCTGGCGAAGGAGCCCAAGGTCGAGATCCGCGACCGCTGCTACGCCAGCCGGCTGGTCTACGACAAGGCGGGCAAGAAGGTGACCGCCGTCGTCTATGTCGATCTGCGGACCGGCGAGGAAATCGAGCAGCCGGCGGGCATGGTGTTCCTGTCGGCCTGGGTGTTCGGCAACACCCACATGATGCTGCATTCCGGCATCGGCCAGCCGTATGACCCGAAGACCGGCAAGGGCGTCGTCGGGCGCAACTACTGTCATCAGGTGCAGTCGCAGGTCGGCGTCTTCTTCGAAGGCAAGGAGATGAACCCGTTCATGGCCGCCGGCTCGCTCGGCATGGTCATCGACGACTTCAACGGCGACAACTTCGACCACTCCGGCATGGACTTCCTGGGCGGCGGCTATATCGCGCTGAATTCGACCAATGCCCGGCCGATCCTGACCCGCCCGGTCCCGCCCGGCACGCCGCGCTGGGGCTCTGCCTGGAAGGAGGCGACCGCCAAGTGGTACCGCAGCTCCGCCAGCATGAACTGCCAGGGTTCCAACTATTCCAGCCGGGGCAACTACCTGGACCTCGACCCGACCTACAAGGACATCCTGGGTCGGCCGCTGATCCGGATGACCTACAACTTCACGGACAACGACCGCCGCATGTCGGCGTTCCTGACCGAGAAGGGCGCCGGGATCGCCAAGGCGATGGGTGCCACCCATATCGCGGCCAACGCCCGTAAGGGCGACTTCGACGTCGTGCCCTACCAGTCGAGCCACAACACCGGCGGCACGCCGATGGGGACCGATCCGAAGACCAGTGTCGTCAACAAGTACCTGCAAAGCTGGGACGCCCATAACCTGTTCGTCCTGGGCGCTTCGGTCTTCCCGCAGAACGCCGGCTACAACCCGACCGGCGCAGTAGGTGCTTTGACCTATTGGGCGGCGGACGCCGTGGTCAACAAGTACCTGAAGAACCCCGGCCACCTGATGAAGGCGTGATTTCGATGCGTGGATTTGTACTGAACGCGGTCTGCGCGGCGGGCTTGCTCGCGGCGGTGCCCGCCGCGTGGGCGGCGGATGCGGGGCAGGGCGAGGAGGTCTATGCGACCTGCGCCGCCTGCCACGGCGAGAAAGGGGCGGGGACGGAGACCGGGCCGGCGCTGGCCGGCATCGTCGGCCGCAAGGCCGCCGGGGTGGACGGCTTCCGCTACTCGCCCGCCATGAAGCGGAGCCGCATCACCTGGGATGCGGCATCGCTGAAGGAGTTCATCGCCGATCCGCAGGGCAAGGTGAAGGGCAACCGTATGCCGTTCGACGGGTTGCAGGACGCTGGGCAAGTCGATGACCTGGTGGCTTATCTGGAGAGCCTGAAGTAATCGCCTGTCTTGCCGGAGCCGGTGCTTCGGGCCGGCGGGGTTTTCGAGCCTCGCCGGTCCGGAGCATGGCTCCGTGGCTCCTGGTATCAGATGACGGGGTCAGATGAAGAAGTAATCGACCCCTTCTTCCAATCCCACCTTATCGACCGTCACGGTCGTCGCACCGAAGTTGTAGTATCCGGTGGATTCGATTTCGAACTCGGTCTTGCCGTCGGCTTCCGTGACGGTGCTCTTGAGCGCTCCGGCCCAGCCATCGTCGAAATAGATCCGGTCCCCGCCATAGGCGCCGGCCCCATTGAAGCCGGTGATAACCGCGTCGACGGGGGCGGTGGCATCGAAGTAGATACGGTCGCTGTCGCCGGCCCCGCTGACGACAGTGTCCCGGCCTCCCGTGACGTAGAAGTCGTCGTTGCCACCGGCGCCACGCATCGTATCGTTGGCGCTGTAGCTGCGGAACACGTCGTTGTTCGCGGTTCCGGTGATGTCGATGCCCTTGCCGGAGGAGTAGGCCCCATTGAAATCCAGCTTGCCCGCCCCCGTGACGGTGAGTTTCTCGACTTCCTGGAAATGCCCGACGTCGATGGACTCGTACTTGTTGGGAGTTGGATTGTAGAAATAGGCGTCGCCGCTGTTGCGTCCACTCATGTTGATTTGGGTCAGCGATGCTTTTTCTGACTTGCCGGACGTATAGGTCGCGTGGTTGAAGATGTTCAGCGTGTCGCTGCCGGCGTCGCCGTCGAGCACGGTGTTCGCGAAATAGTCCTTGAGTTTGCTTATGTTCTCCGTGGTGGGATCGTAGTAGAGGCTGTCGTTGCCGTCCCCGCCGTACAGGAACGCAAGGCCGGTCCCGCCCTTGATGATGTCGTTCCCAGCATCGCCCTTGATGGTATCCGTCCCGGCATCGCCAAACAGACTGTCGTCGTCGGCGCCTCCGTACAGGATGTCGTTGCCGGTCGAGCCGTAGAGGGTGTCTTTGCCGGACTCACCCCGGAGAACGTCGTTGCCGGCTTCCCCATACAGCTTGTCGTTCCCCGTTCCGCCCCAGATCGTGTCGTTGCCGGCACGTCCGTAGAGGCTGTCGTTGCCGCCATAGCCGTAGATGGTGTCGGCCCCGGAGGTTCCGTATTTGGTTTCCGCCTTGTTGGTACCCTTGATGATAGCCATGGGATTTACCCTGTTTTTATGGGACTTCATATTCTCACAACTTTAAGCATTAAAGATGCATGCAGTCGGTATAGGCCTTGCGATAGTTTTGGATTATTGCGGCTGATGAGACATCTTATGCGAATGTTATGAAACTAATTTACATTCATGAAGGGAGATTGGCAGAAGCTGGCGACGGGCTATTGGATTTTATTTTCCATAATCCGAATTATAACGCTCAGGAATGATCCTGGAATGACCTCGTAGAAAAGCGGCCCGCTTCCGGGTTGGGAGGCGGGCCGTCAGTGTCTCAATGGAGGCGAGGTATGCAACGTATGATCATATAACCACAACCCAACGTTATGGCTGCATGGCGCATTGTGAGTTAGCCATCGGAGTTACTATAGGTTGCATTACAGATAAAAATACGCGGATATTCAACTTGATGTCGGGTTTTCTGAATTATTGTTAATTTGGAGCGGTTTCGGTCGGCACGTAAGATTCGCTTCGACAGCACCGAAGACATCTGAGACCGGGATCATATCCTTAAGGCAGGGAAGCGGTTATACCGGAAAAATCAAATACGGAGAGTTCAAAGGCATGTTCGTAAGCTTCTTCCCCGCACCCCGCTTGTTCTTCGGGTCGGTCGTGCTTTGGATCGCGATCTGCGTGGCCGTCTGGTACATGGGGGCCGATTCTCTGGGCGAGTGGTTCGGCTTGGGCGAGGTGGCCGCCGAAGAAGGCGCTCGGGCGGTCGGCGTCGAGGTGTTCTGGTCGCCGCCCTTCTTATGGTTTTACATCTACTATGCGGTCGCGGTCGCCATCTTCGCGGCCTTCTGGATGTGGTTCGCGCCGCATCCCTGGGCGCACTGGTCGATCCTGGGATCGGCGCTGATCCTGTTCGTCACGTATTTCCAGGTGCAGGTCAGCGTCGCGATCAACGACTGGTACGGCCCGTTCTACGACCTGATCCAGACGGCGCTCGCCAAGTCGGGACCAGTAACGCTGAATCAGTTCTTTCTGTCGCTTATCGACTTCGCCGGGATCGCCTTGGTCGCAGTCACGGTCAGCGTGCTGACGAAGTTCTTCGTAAGCCACTATATATTCCGGTGGCGCACGGCGATGAACAATTACTACATGGCGCACTGGGGCAAGTTGCGGCACATCGAAGGAGCTTCGCAGCGCGTCCAGGACGACACCATGCGTTTCTCCACGACCGTCGAAGAATTGGGCGTAAGCCTGATCCAGTCCGTCATGACGCTCGTGGCGTTCCTGCCGGTGCTGCTGCGGCTGTCTGGATCGGTCAAGGAACTGCCCTTTGTCGGCGAAGTTCCCTACGCGCTGGTCGTGGTGGCCGTCCTCTGGTCGGCGTTCGGCACGACGTTCCTTGCGATAGTCGGCATCAAACTTCCGGGCTTGCAGTTCCGCAACCAGCGCGTCGAAGCGGCGTACCGGAAGGAGTTGGTCTATGGCGAGGATAATCCCGATCGTGCCAGACCGCCGACCGTCTCGGCGCTGTTCGGCGCCGTCCGGCGGAACTACTTCACGCTCTACTTCCACTATATGTATTTCAATGTCGCGAGATATCTCTATCTCCAGACCGACAACATCTTTCCCTATGTCGTCCTGGCGCCGACCATCGTCGTGGGCGCCATCACGCTGGGAGCGATGAACCAGATCCTCAACGCCTTCGAACAGGTCCGGACGTCGTTCCAGTACCTCGTCAATTCGTGGACGACGATCGTGGAGCTGCTGTCGATCTATAAGCGCCTGCGCGCCTTCGAGGCGGCCATCGTGGGCGAACCGCTCGATGTGATCGAGCAGGTGGCGCCGACGTCAGCTTATTGAGGAACGCATGATGGCATTGTCCATCATGCCTCCTGCCCTATCACTCCGCGCCGGATCTGGTCTTCCTCGATGCTTTCGAACAAGGCCTTGAAGTTGCCCTCGCCGAAGCCCTCGTCGCCCTTGCGCTGGATGAATTCGAAGAAGATCGGGCCGATCACGGTCTTGGAGAAGATCTGGAGCAGCACCTTGGTCTGGCCGCCGTCCACCACGCCCTCGCCATCGATCAGCAGGCCCAGTTCGCGCAGCTTGTCCAGCGGTTCGCCGTGGTTGGGCAGGCGTCCGTCAACCTTGTCGTAGTAGGCGGCGGGAGGCGCCGGCATGAATTCCAGCCCGCGCTCCCGCAGGCTCGCCACCGTCTCGTAGATGTCGCGGCAGCCGCTGGCGACGTGCTGGATGCCCTCGCCCTTGTAGTCCTTGATATACTCCTCGATCTGGCTCTTCTCGTCGGCGCTCTCGTTGATCGGGATGCGGATCTTGCCGTCCGGGCTGGTCAGCGCCTTGGAGAACAGGCCGGTGTGCCGGCCCTCGATGTCGAAGAAGCGGATCTGGCGGAAGTTGAAGAGGCGCTGGTAGAAGTCCGTCCAGACGTTCATGTTACCTCGCCGGACGTTGTGGGTCAGGTGGTCGATGTAGTACAGCCCGGCGCCGGCCGGCTTCGGCTCCCGCTCGCCGGTCCAGAAGAAATCGACGTCGTAGATCGAGCCCCGGTCGCCGTAGCGGTCCACGAAGTAGAGCAGGCTGCCGCCGATGCCCTCGATTGCCGGGATGTTGAGTTCCATCGGGCCGACCCGCGTTTCCACCGGCTTGGCGCCTAGACTGACGGCGCGCTTGAAGGCGTGGCCGGCATCGGCGACGCGGAACGCCATGGCGCAGGCGCAGGGGCCGTGCTGCTCGGCGAATTGACGGGCGAAGCTGTCGGCTTCGGCGTTGACGATGAAGTTGACCTCGCCCTGGCGGTAGAGCGTCACGTCCCTGGAGCGGTGCTTCGCCACCGCCGAGAATCCCATGGTCTGGAACAGGCTGTGGAGCTTTTCCGGTTCGGTCGAAGCGTATTCGACGAACTCGAAACCGTCCGTGCCCATCGGGTTCTCGTCGGAGATTACGGCTCGCGGTGCGTTGTGCGGATATGGACCCATGGCGCCCTACTCCCTGCTCGCTGCTAAGACCTCCCTTTCAAAGTTGTGCAGCGGGGCCGGCATTATCAATGATCATCGATCATGCCGGCATGACGAGCAGGATCGCGGCGGGTTGGCCGGTCTGGTTGGCCAGCGCCCGCTTCTCGCCGGGAGCGATGCGGACGCTGTCCCAGGGGCGGAGCGTCACCTCCTCCTCCCCGTTGGAGATCACGACTTCGCCGTCGAGGACGACGTACATCTTCTCGACGACGGACGCGTCCAGCGTCGTGCCGCCGCCGGGATCGATGCGGGAAACGCCGAGCCAGAGGGTGTCGGACGGGCCAGCTTCCCGGCCCTGGAGTCGCGACATGCGCATCCGGTCGTGGCCGGGGGCGTCGTAGGCCGGTGCGGTTTCGAAGCGGACGACGTGCATGGTCCTCAGCCCTCCTTGGCCGGCCGCAGGATCACGCGGTCGCGCGACGATCCCAGCACGGTGCGGTAGGCTTCCGCCGCGTCTTCCAGGCGATAGACGGCGTTGGCCTGGATCGGGAAGGGGCGGAGGTCGCCGCTGGCGAAGCCGGGGACCAGTTCGCGCAGCAGATCAGCCGTTTCGACCGAGGAAAGCGCGAGCGTATCGATGCCGACATAGGTGTGGCGGCCGCGATAGAAGGCGAAGATGTCGAACTCGACCGGCTTGAAGGTCGAAGCGATGAAGATCTGGCGGCCCAGCTTGCCGAGGGACTTGGACCCTGCCGCGTAATACGGCTCCCCGACCGTGTTGTAGACGATATCGGCGCCCTTGCCGCCGGTGAGTTCCAGGACGCGGGCGGCCACGTCTTCGGCCGAGGAGTCGACGATCTCGACGGCGGAGGAGGCGTGGCCCTGATAGGCTTCGGCGCGGCGGACGACGCCGATCACGCGGGCTCCCTTCCAGGTCGCGATCTGGGCCGCCGCCTGCCCCACCTTGCCGCTGACGCCCAGGATCAGCACGGTGTCGCCCGCTTTCGGCATGCCGGCGCGGCGGAGGCCTTCGAGCGCCGTGACGAAGGGCACGCCGATGCCGGCGGCTTCGTCCAGCGTCACGCCGTCGGGCTTTTCGACAACGGCATCGGCTTCGACGACCAGATGCGTCGCGTGGGTGCCATCGCGCCGGATGCCGAGGTCGCCGGAGGAGCCGAAGACCGGCTTGCCGAGCAGGCTGGCCGGGCCGTCGATGACGATTCCGGAGAAGTCCCGGCCCGGCGTGCGGGGGAAGACGGCGTAGGGCATCAGGCCCATCGCGGCCTTGACGTCGGACGGGTTGACGGCTGCGGCGGCGATCTCGACCAGCACGTCGCCGGGGCGCTCGACGGTCAAGGGAAAGCGCTCGATTGCCGGCTTGACGCTGGCGGCATCCGCCGCCTTGGCGTGAAGGCGGAGGCTGGTCGCATCGACCGCCGGGCGGCTGTGGGAGGAGAGTGCGGCGGTCATTGCGGCTGGTTCCTGTTCTTGGTGAGTCCGAGGATTTCGCGGGCCTGGACCGGGGTGGCGATCTCGCCGCCGAGGTCCTCTACGATGCTCCGCGCCTTGGCGACAAGGGCCGCGTTGGACGGAGCCAAAAGGAACCAGCCGCAATGACCGCCGCACTCTCCTCCCACAGCCGCCCGGCGGTCGATGCGACCAGCCTCCGCCTTCACGCCAAGGCGGCGGATGCCGCCAGCGTCAAGCC
>DASQKT010000717.1:0-5993 GCA_035630415.1 Skermanella sp. | reverse complement strand
GACGATGGCGTCGTCGACCAGCAGGCCGATCGCCAGCACCATGGCGAACATCGTCAGCGTGTTGATCGTAAAGCCCGCGACCGACAATATGCCGAAGGTCCCCAGCAGCACCACCGGCACCGCGATCGTCGGGATGATCGTCGCCCGGAAGTTCTGAAGGAACAGGTACATGATGACGAAGACGAGCACGATCGCCTCGAGCAACGTGTGCATCACGCCTTCGATCGACAGCTTGACGAACGGCGTCGTGTCGTAGGGATACGCGACCTCCATCCCGGCGGGGAAGAAGGGCTTGAGTTCCTCGATGCGCGCCCGCACGGCCTCGGCTGTATCCAGCGCATTGGCGCCGGTCGCGAGGCTGATGCCGAGACCGGCGGCGGGCTTGCCGTTGTAGCGGGCGATCGTGTTGTAGTTCTCGGCGCCGACGTCGATCCGCGCCACGTCGGACAGGCGGATCTGCGAGCCGTCGGTGTTGACCCGCACCAGGATGCGGCTGAATTCTTCCGGCGTTTGCAGCCGGGACTGCGCGATGATCGTGGCGTTGAGCTGCTGACCGGGAGCCGCCGGGGAGCCGCCGATCTGGCCGGCCGAAACCTCGGCGCTCTGCGCTTCGATGGCATTGACGATATCGGTCGTCGTCAGGCCGTAGCTGATCAGCTTGTTGGGGTCCAGCCAGATCCGCATGGCGTGCTGGGCACCGAACAGCGTGATGGTGCCGACGCCCGACACGCGGCTGATCGGGTCCTGGATGTTGGATGCCACGAAGTCGGCGATGTCGTTCTGACCGATGGTGCCGTCGCTGGAGACGAAGCCCATGACCATCAGGAACGAGTTGGTGCCCTTGGTCACCTGCACGCCCTGCTGCTGCACTTCCTGCGGAAGGCGCGGCATGGCGAGCTGGAGCTTGTTCTGAACCTGCACCTGGGCGATGTCCGGATCGGCTTCAGGGTTGAAGGTCAGCGTGATCTGCGCCGTGCCCGAGCTGTCGCTGTTGGACGAGATGTAGCGCAGATGATCCAGACCGTTCATCTGCTGCTCGATGACCTGGGTCACCGTGCCTTCGACCGTCTGGGCGGAAGCGCCGGGATACGTCGCGTTGATGCGGACCGATGGCGGAGCGATCGAGGGGTATTGCTCGATCGGCAGCCCTATGATGCTCAGACCGCCCGCCAGCATGATCACGATCGCGATCACCCAGGCGAACACCGGCCTGTCGATGAAATATTTTGACATGATGAAGCCTGATCCTGATCGGGGTCCGGAAGCCGGCCCTTATTGAGCCTGCCGCGGCCCGCCATTGCCGGCATCGGCGACATCGCCCTGCTTCTCGCCGTCAACCGCCACTGCGTTGACCTGAGCGCCGGGAGCCACCTTCTGCACGCCTTCGACCACGACCCGGTCACCGGCGGCGACACCCTCGGTCACCAGCCACTTGTCGCCGATCGCCCGCTCGGGTTTGACCGTCTTTTGCGAGACCTTCTGGTCCGGCGATACCGCCCAGACGAAGGCGCTGCCGTCGGGACGGCGGACCACCGCCTGCTGCGGCACCATGAAGGCGTTCTCCAGGGCGCCCCAGTCGATCTTGGCGCGGACGAACAGGCCCGGCAGCAGATCGTTTTCGGGGTTCGGGAAGGTGGCGCGCAGCCGGACCGAGCCGGTCGTCTCGTCGACGCTGACTTCGGAGAACTGAAGCTCGCCCTGATGGGCATAGGGCGCGTCTTCCGTGCTGCCGACGAACAGCGTCACGGGGGCCTTGGTCTCGCCGCTCTGGATGCGGCCCTTGTTCAAGGCCTGACGCAGCCGGAACAGCTCGGCGCTCGACTGGGTGACGTCGACATAGATCGGGTCGAGCTGAGTAACCGTCGCCAGCACCTGGGTCTGGTTGGCGGTCACCAGGGCACCTTCGGTATACGCGGAGCGGCCGATCCTGCCGGAGATCGGCGAATTGACCTTGGTATAGTCGAGGTTGATCTGGGCGGTCCGGATCGACGCCTTGGCCGAGGCCACGGCGGCCTCGTTCTCCAGCAGGGTGGCGGCGATGTCGTCGTAGTCCTGCTGGCTGACCGCGCGGGACCTCACGAGGTCGCGGTAGCGCGCCGCCTTGGTCCGGGCCGAATTGGCCGATGCTTCCGCGCGTGCCAGTTCGGCCTTGGCGGTATCGAGTGCGGCCTGATACGGAGCGGGGTCGATCTGGTAGAGCTGCTGCCCCGCCTTGACCTCCGCCCCTTCCGTGAACAGGCGCTTCTGGATGATGCCGTTGACCTGCGGCCTGACCTCGGCCAAGCGTGCCGCCGTCGTGCGGCCGGGAAGTTCAGTCGCGATATCGACCGATTGCGGCTGGAGCGTCACGACCCCGACTTCAGTCGGTGGGCGCCCTTGCGGGCTGCCTTGGGCCACCGCGTCGGTATTGTCGCAACCCGTTGCAAAAAAAAGAATTGCAACCGTCGCCAAAGAGTTTCTGACTGACCGGAAATTCATCACCGCAGCCCCATGACCTGTCTGTTTTTATTAAAGAAGCGACTTGCTTCAGCCATCCGGTGAACGCCCGGATTGAACCTTTCAGTTCTGTACTGTATGATACAGTACATTGCGCACCTGCAAAAAACAAGTCTGTCCAACGGAAGAAAGTCGAATGAGCGAAAGTGACGGGACCATGACCATGACTCCGGATGCCTGCGCCAGGGCCTGCGGGCCGCGTGGCGATGCCCGCCGGCGGGCTATCCTGGACGCGGCCTGGACCCTGTTCCTGGAAAAGGGGTTCGAGCGCACCACGCTAGGCGACATCATCGCTTTGTCCGGCGGCTCCCGCTCGACCTTGTATGAACAGTTCGGCGACAAGGGCGGCCTGTTCGAAACCGCGATCATGCTGAAATGTTCCGAGTTCATAGAACGTATGCGCCAGATCCCGCTGGACGGCGGCGATCCTGAGCGGACCTTGACCGAATTCGGCATGAACTTCACCGAATGCGTGCTGTCACCGGAGAGCCCGAAATTCCTGCGCCTGCTGATCGCTAGCGGCGACCAGTTCCCCAATGTGATCGACGCCTTCTTCAAGGGCGCCCCCGACGCGGTCCGCCAGATCCTCTCCGACTACCTGCGCGAAGCGACCGCGCGCGGCCAGCTCCACGTAACCGACCCCGACCACGCCGCCACGACTTTCCTCGGATTTCTCCACGGCGACCAGCATCTCAAGATGCTGCTACGCCCGGAACGTCTGGCGACGCCGGAGGAGTTGAAGAAGTTCGTCGAGGGGGTGGTGCGGATCTTCCTGGATGGGGTGCGGTAGGGAGGATGGCTGCCATTCTTGGAAGATGGCATTTTATCCTTTAGGCTCGACGCGCGAAATCGAGTTAGGTAATCTCGCCGTTCAATTCAATTTGCCATGCGAGCCAATTTGGACATCCAGGAGTTCTTCCAGCTCGCAACAGGAGAGAGATCTGGTCCGATATATGTGTGCAATATCGAGCGCAACCTGAAAGAGGTCATCGGATCGACGACCCGTGCCGTGTGGTTGTCTAAATATACCTTGGACAAGCAACTGCATCGCCATCCTGAAATGATGCCAGAGCTGTATGCTCATGTTCCTTACATCGTCCAGAATGGTATTTGCGTTCTGGAGAAACGAAATCACTTGTCGTTCCTGCTCAACGCGACAGCGACGGTGGGATATTGGATGAAGGCCTGTATCAAAGCGTCGTGTGGTGGAAGTGAAATATATCTGGTTACGTTTCACAAGTGTCGCCAAAGGGATGTAAAGCGAGTTCTGGCAAAGGGCATAATTGTCCGTAATGGCAGTCAGTAAAAAAGCGTTCCAAAATTATCGGAACGCTTTTTGTTTAGTCCGCTGGTGGGGGCCTGCTGTCCACCCCCAATCCACTCTCGATCGTTACCATTGAAGGTAACAACCGATGCCACGGTTAGCAGGTTGGCAGAGCCTCAACTCCGAAGAGTTTTCACCGCGTCCCCAGCGGACACAATGACGATATGTCATTTCGGGCGGTCAGGTCAACCAAACCCGCGCGTTGCCGATGTTGATCACCTGCCACCTCCCGCGCTCCGTCGCATCAGAACACGCATGTCAACGTTGATCTTCAAAATGCCAGGAAACGGTATTTTTGAGGCTATATCCTGTGAAATGCCTCTGCAAAAGCATTAAGCTGGATTTTCAAAAACTTATAATGCCGTTAGGCCAAGGATGAAGCCATGATCGTAATCAACCGGAACGGTCTCACCGAAGCGCAAAGGCAAAAAGTCATGCAGCCTTACGCTGAAAGCGCTGGTAATCCAATAGATTTCAAAGCTGCGGCCAAGGAAGCAGACACGTTTTTTAGCGAGAGCCCGGATATTCTCAAGGACATCGGTGAAATTCTGAACACCGCTTCCTGATGCAAATTTTGGAATGTAAATGTTACTCGATATAACGGAATTTGTGGTCAGCCCTGCCGCACCCTTCGTCCCCGTCCCATCAGGCCCCTGACCAGCCGCTTCACCGCCGATAGGCGCGCGCCGTCGCCATGGGCCGCAGCGATGTAGTCGAGCATCATGGCGGTGTCGGTTGGCGTCACCGGGTCGTAGTGCGGGCGGAAGCGGCCGCTGCGCAGCGTGACCGTCTTGAGTGCGGTCATTTCCAGCAATCCCTCCGCTCCCCGCGTCGTGCCGAAGCCGCTGATGCCTTGGCCGCCGAAGGGCAGGCGGGGGTCGGCGGTCGGGACGATCAGGTCGTTGATGATGACCGATCCCGCGCGTACCCGCCCGGCGAGGGACCGCGCCAGCGGTTCCGGGCCGAAGATCGAGGCTCCCAGCGCGTAGGGGCACTGGGCGGCGGCGTTCAGGGCGTCGGCTTCGCCGGCGACCGGCACCAGCGACAGGACGGGAGCGAAGATGTCTTCCCGCAGCAGGCCCAGTTCCGGCACCGCATCGGCGACGATGACCGGAGCCATGCGTGGCTCATCGGCCCGGAAGTGGGGACCGATCAGACGGCAGCCCGCATCCTCCGCCTCGTCCAGCAGGCGGGCGACCTGGGTCCGTATCCGCTCCGGCACGGCCACCGGTGGCAGCGAGAGCACCAGCGGGGTCAGCCGCTGCTCAAGCTCCAGCGCGCAGCCCCGGTCGGCGAAGACGCGCCGGGGCGCTATGCAGGTGGCACCGCCGTTCAGCCGCAGGCCGTAGGCCAGCGCCTTTGCCGTCAGGTCGAGGTCGGCGCCGGGCAGTACGAAGACGGCGTCGTTGCCGGAAAGCTCCATCACTGCCGGCGTCAGGTGGGGCGCCAGATCGGCCAGCACGCGCCGACCGGTCTCGGCCGATCCCGTCAGGACCAGCTTGTCCACTCCGGCGGCAATGGCTTCACGGCCCGCTTCTACGGTCTCGTCCAGTAGGATGCACAGACCAGTGGGCAGGCCGGCGTCTTCCAGCAGTCCAAGCAGCACCCGCATCGGGTCTGCGCAGCCGAGTGCGGGTTTGATCAGGACGGCGTTGCCGGCGACCAGCGCCTGGACGATCTGAACGCCGGGCAGGAATAATGGATAATTCGAAGGAGCTACTATCAGGACGACGCCCAGCGGCTCGCGCCGGATTTCGGCCGAGGCTCCCGACAACCACAGCGGCCTTCCCTTGGAGCCCAGCCGCTTCGGCGCCAGCACGGCTTCCGCCTCGCGCTCCAGGAAACGGCAGGCATCCGCCAGCGGCAGCACCTCCAGCGCCAGCGTCTCGCCTTCGGCCCTGCCGGGCCGTTCGCCGACAGATTGCGACAATTCAGAGGCGTGCCGGGCGATCAGGTGCCGCAAACCGGTAATAATCGTAAGCCGCTGCCGGAGCGAAGTTTCAATCCAGCCGGCCTCGGCTTGTCGCGCGTTGAAAATTAGCCGCGCAATATCAAGTCGGTGCTGGACATCGGCTTCCATCAATCCAGTTTCGTTCGTGTGACGACGATCCATCAACCCAACTCTCCCCCTGGCGCAATCTCGCCGCCGTTCTGCTGGAAACAAGCTGTTCGA
>DASQKT010000716.1:0-2941 GCA_035630415.1 Skermanella sp. | reverse complement strand
GGACGGCATCATTCCGTCCGATCTGGTGCTGGGCAACCAGAACTTCCGGCCGCAGATGATCGGCATCGACGTGCCGTTCAACACCTATGTCCATATCATGGGCGTCGATCTGGTGCGCGACGGACAGGGCATCTTCCGCGTCCTGGAAGACAACGCGCGGGTGCCGTCCGGAGTCTCCTATGTGGTCGAAAACCGCCACATGATGATGCGGGCCTTCCCGGATCTGGTCGCCGATATCGGTATCCGGCCGGTGGACAATTACGGCGTCAAGCTGCTGGATGCGATGAGCGAGGTGGCTCCGGCGGACATCCATGATCCGCAGGTGGTCCTGCTGTCGCCGGGCTCGTACAATTCGGCCTATTTCGAGCACATCTTCCTGGCGCGCGAGATGGGTGTGCCGCTGGTGGAAGGACGCGACCTCGTCGTCAAGGACGACCGGGTCTACATGAAGACCACGAACGGTCTTGCCCGAGTCGATTCGATCTATCGCCGCGTCGACGATGCCTTCCTGGACCCGCTGGCATTCCGCAAGGACAGCCATCTCGGCGTTCCTGGGCTGATGGAAGCCTACAGAAAAGGCAACGTCACGCTCGCCAACGCGATCGGCACCGGCGTCGCGGACGACAAGGCGGTCTATTGCTACGTCCCCCGGATGATCAAGTACTACCTGGATCAGGACGCGATCATCCCCAATGTCGAGACCAACATCTGCCGCGAAGCGGACGGGCTGGCGCTGACGCTTGACCGTCTGGACGAACTGGTGGTCAAACCGGTCGGCGAAGCGGGCGGCTACGGCATCACGATCGGCCCGCGCGCCACCAAGGCGGAGTTGGAGGATTGCCGGGCCAAGCTGCTGGCCGATCCGTCCAACTACATCAGCCAGCCGATGATCCCGCTGTCGGTCTGCCCGACGCTGGTGGACGAAGGGGTCGAGCCGCGCCACGTGGATCTTCGGCCCTTCGCGATCACCGGCAAAAGCACGTGGGTCCTGCCCGGCGGCCTTTCGCGCGTAGCACTGCGCAAAGGCACGCTGATCGTCAACTCCTCGCAGGGGGGCGGGTCGAAAGACACGTGGGTCCTTGAGTAATCTTCTTGCCCGCTATGCGGAGTGCATTTTCTGGATGGCGCGCTATATGGAGCGCGCCGAGAATCTGGCCCGTATCCTCGACGTCCATGAAACCTTTTCCCGCGACAGCCGGGGCGCCAAGAACTGGATGTCGATCGTCCAGCTCAACGCCGACGAGAAGCGTTTTCTCAGCCGGTACGAGTCGGCGACCGCGCAGAACGTCGTCAACTTCTACGTCCTCGACACGCAGAACCCGACTTCCATCGTCTCGGCGATCCGGTCGGCCCGCGAGAACGCCCGGACGTTGCGCCCGCTGATCAGCACCGAGATGTGGACGCAGATCAATGTGTTCTACAACAAGCTGCTTTCGCTGGGGCCTTCCGACATCGCCCCGCACAACCTGACCCGGCTGTGCAACATGGTCAAGGAAGCCTGCCAAGCCCATACCGGCATCACGGAAGGCACCTTCTACCGCGACCAGGGCTGGTACTTCTATCAGTTGGGCAAGTATCTGGAGCGGGCAGACCAGACCACCCGCCTGCTCGACATCAAGTACCACACTCTCCTGCCCTTCGCCGACGGGGTCGGTTCTCCGCTGGATGTCAGCCAGTGGAACGCCGTGCTGCGCTCCGCCGCCGGCTACCATGCGTTCCGCCGCGTCTATCCGCGCGGCATGACTCCCTCGGCTGTGGCCGGCTTCATGCTCTACAACGAAAGCTTTCCCCGGTCGGTTACCACTTGTGTGCGGCAGATCGATGGATTGCTGGTCAGGCTGAAATCGCGCTATATCTTGAAGGGGGGAAGCAAGGCCATGGAACGGGTCGACGAGATCCAGGCCGCACTTCATTCCCGTTCGATCGACGACGTCATCAAGAGCGGGCTGCACGAATATCTGGACTGGTTGCAGCTCCACCTGAACGACGTCACGCAGGAGATCAGCAAGGCCTTCTTCGGCGCGGCCCTCGCTGGAGCAATGGCGGAGCAGGAACAGTAGGTTTGGAGCCATAGGCAGGAGCAATGTCCGTTATTCCGCCGCCCCCGCGGCCGTTGCAGCAGTTCTTCCGTTCCGGCCCGATGCCGTGCCCTTACCTGCCCGGCCGGGTCGAGCGTAAACTGTTCACGCGCTTGACCGCGCCCTATGCGTCGGAGGTCAATTCCACCTTGTCGCGGGCGGGGTTCCGGCGGAGTCACGACATTGTCTACCGGCCGGTCTGTCCGGGTTGCTCGGCCTGCGTGCCCGTTCGCATTCCGGTCAAGGAGTTCCAGCCCGGTCGCAGCATGCGGCGAATCCTGAAGGCCAATGCCGACCTCACCGTCGCGGAAGTTCCGGCCATCGCGACGCACGAGCAGTTCCGCCTGTTCCACGCCTACCAGATGTCGCGGCACGGCGACAGCGATATGGCCCGCATGAGCTTGGCCGACTACAGCGCCATGGTCGACGAGGGACGGGCGGAGACCTGTCTGTTCGAGGTTCGGGACAGTCGGGACCGGCTTGTCGGCGCCATCCTGACCGACCGGCTGCGTGACGGTCTTTCTGCGGTCTACAGCTTCTTCGATGCCGATCAGGACAGGCGGAGCCTCGGCACCTTCATGATCCTGTCCCTGATCTCCCAATCGCTGGTGGAAGGTCTGCCGCACGTCTATCTCGGCTACTGGATCAGGAGCAGCCGCAAGATGGCATACAAGGCTCGCTTCCAACCTCTGGAAGCACTCGGGGCTGACGGGTGGTTCCGCATGGCGCTCGAAGACGTGACCTTGCCGACAAGTGCGGTCTGATCGTCGCTGCGGCGTCACCGCCATTCCAACGCCATGATCTTCTGGGATAATCTCCTCCCCATCGGGACGAGAGGTGCTGTGTGAAGCGTGCGTTCGCAA
>DASQKT010000715.1:0-4816 GCA_035630415.1 Skermanella sp. | reverse complement strand
ACGCATTTCCCGCACTGGGGCTTGCAGCCCATGCAGTTGAAGAAGCCCGCTGCGGTGCAAACGCCCTGGGAGAGCGCCTGCTTGACCTTCTTCTCATTAAATCCGTGGCAGATGCAGACATACATGATGATTTGAACCCAGCCGATGATGCCCTATTGGTTAGAGCAGTTGAGAATGAGTGTCAATCGCTATATTCATCCGGCATCGTTGGGAGCTTTGAAGCTCGTCGATAGCCACCGATCCAGTTTTAATATGTGAAGTGCGTTTTTTGGCCTTGTCCCTTGGATGTTGCCATCGCAATCGCTAGCAAAAGCTAAATCATAGGGCACGAATGAAAAAATAACCCAAGGGAGGTTGGAACGACCATGGGGAAAATTGCCGCACCAGCGACCCTCTCGGTATCACCCATTCTGGCACTCGTATTCGGCCTTCTATTCGCCGCCGCCCCTTCGGAAGCCGTCGCCCAAACGGAAACCAGCACGACAATTTCCGTTTCCTGCGGCTCCGTCGGGATCGAGTTCCAGGTCTGCGAGAGCGGTGTCAGGGCGTGGGAGGCCGCCACGGGCCATCGCGTCCAGCTCGTCTCCACCCCGAACGACAGCAACGAGCGCCTTGCCCTTTATCAGCAGCTGCTTGCCGCCAAATCGGGTGACATCGATGTCTTCCAGATCGACGTGGTGTGGCCCGGCATCCTTTCCAACCACCTGATCGACCTGCGCGACGTGGTGGACCAGAAGACGCTGGACCAGCATTTCAAGGCGATCGTGACCAACGACGTCGTGGACGACCGGCTGGTAGCCATCCCGTGGTTCACCGATGCCGGCCTGTTCTACTACCGGAAAGACCTGCTGGAGAAGTACGGCCGCAAACTGCCGGAAACGTGGCAGGAGATGACGGAAACCGCCCGCTTCATCCAGAAGGCGGAGCGTGACGCCGGCAACTCCCGCATGTGGGGCTATGTCTTTCAGGGCCGCGCCTATGAAGGTCTGACGGTCAACGCGGTGGAATGGCTGGACAGCTTCAATGCCGGGACCATCGTCGATCTGGACGGCAAGATCACCGTCAACAACCCGCGCGCAGCCGATGCGCTGACGCTTGCTGCCTCCTGGATCAACGACATTACGCCGCAGGGCGTGCTGAACTATAGCGAGGAGGAATGCCGGGGCGTCTTCCAGTCCGGTAATGCCGTCTTCATGCGCAACTGGCCCTATGCGTGGCCTTTGATGAACGCCAAGGACAGCCCGGTCAAGGACAGGATCGGCGTGGCCCCGCTGCCGAAGGGCGGAGAGGACGGCAAGCCGACTTCGACGCTGGGCGGCTGGCAGCTTGCCGTCTCGAAATACTCGAAAAGCCCCGAAATCGCCAAGGACCTGGTCCGCTATTTGACCAGCATGGAAGAGCAGAAGCGCCGCGCGGTGGTCGGCGGCTTCAATCCCACGATCGACGCGCTCTACAAGGACGAGGAAGTGCTTAAGGCCAACCCGTTCTTTGGGGAGCTGTACGAGACCTTCGTCAACGCCGTGGCCCGTCCGGCCCGCGCCACGGGGGTCCGGTACAATCAGGTCTCGGCCGAGTTCTGGAACGCCGTTCACGCCACGCTTGCCGGCGACGGCGATGCCAAGACCAATCTCGCGAGCCTGGAGAAGACGCTGGAACGCGTCAGCCGTGGCGGACGCTGGTGAGGGAGAAACGGACCCATGACGACGGCATTCGATACCAACCGCCTCCCCGCCCCGCGCGTGACACCCGCCGGCCGATCGAAGGGCTCCGCCCTGACTCGGCAGAGACGACGGGCGGCGCTGATCTTCCTGGCGCCGATGGTGATCGTCCTGGCGCTGGTGGCGGGATGGCCGCTGGCGCGGACGATCTATTTCTCGTTCACCGACGCGACACTCTACAACCTCGAATACCATGAGTTAATCGGCTTCCTGAACTTCTACTATCTGGCCGTCGATCCGCAGTGGTGGCGGGCGGTCTGGAACACGGTGTTCTTCGCCGTGGTCTCCGTCTCGATCGAGACGATTCTAGGCATGGTCATCGCCTTGACGCTGAACGCCCATATGCCGGGCCGGGGCTTGCTGCGGGCGGCCATGCTGATCCCTTGGGCGATCCCGACCGTCGTCTCGGCGCAGATGTGGGGATGGATGTATCATGACCTCTACGGCGTGATTAACGAGATATTCCTGGGCATCGGGCTGATCGACCGGCCTCACGCCTGGATCGCCGATCCCGCCCTGTCGATGTACGCTGTCATCGCGGTGGATGTCTGGAAGACCACGCCGTTCATGACGCTGCTGATCCTGGCAGCACTTCAACTGCTGCCGGGGGAAGTCTACGAAGCGGCTAGAGTCGACGGGATCAATCCGGTCAAGGTCTTCTTCAAGGTCACGCTGCCGCTGATCAAGCCAGCGCTGATGGTGGCGATCATCTTCCGGACGCTGGACGCCTTGAGGATCTTCGACCTGATGTATGTCCTGACCGGCAACTCGCGGGCGACGGCGTCGATGTCGGTCTACGCCCGGCAGCAACTGGTGGACTTCCAGGATGTCGGATACGGCTCCGCCGCTTCGACATTCCTGTTCCTGATCATCGCCGCCTTCACGGTGATCTACATAACGGTCGGCAAGGTGAACTTCGACGGACAGGGAGGAAAGTGAGCCATGCAAGCCAGAAGAATCGCCGGCCGCGTTCTGTTCTACCTGCTGGCCGCCGCCATCATCGTCTATACGGTCTTCCCGTTCTATTGGGCCATCGTATCGTCGCTGAAAGCGGGATCGGCGCTGTTCCAGGTCGAGTTCTGGCCGGCCAACCCGGCTTGGGACAACTATGCCGGGGTGTTCCGGGGACAGCCCTTCGCACGTAACATTCTGAACTCGGTCGTCGTCTCGGTCGCGGTCGTGGCGCTGTCTCTGTTCCTCGCGCTGACGGCGTCCTATGCGCTGGGGCGGGTTCAGTTCCGGGGACGCGGCACGCTGCTGATGGTGGTGCTGGGCGTTTCCATGTTTCCGCAGGTCGCGGTGCTGTCCGGCATGTTCGAACTGATCCGCTGGCTGGGGCTCTACAACAACCTGATGGGCCTGATCCTGTCCTACATGATCTTCACTCTGCCCTTCACGGTCTGGGTGCTGACCACCTTCATGCGCGAATTGCCGAAGGAGCTGGAGGAAGCGGCCATTGTGGACGGCGCCAGCCCATGGGTCATCATCACCCGCGTCTTCCTGCCCTTGATGGGGCCGGCCCTGGCGACCACCGGCCTGCTTGCCTTCATCGCGGCCTGGAACGAGTTCCTGTTCGCGCTCACCTTCACGCTGTCGAACGACATGCGGACGGTGCCGGTCGCGATCGCCCTGATAACGGGAACCAGCCAGTTCGAGCTGCCTTGGGGCAACATCATGGCGGCCTCGGTCATCGTGACCGTGCCGCTGCTGGTGCTGGTCATGATCTTCCAGCGGAAGATCGTCTCGGGACTGACCGCCGGCGCCGTGAAGGGCTGAAGGGCCCTCGGGCATAAAAAATATCGGGAGGAAACACGATCATGGCGACTGTCACCCTGCGCGGCGTGCGCAAGAGCTTCGGCGGGATGGAGATCATTCACGGCGTCGATCTGGACATCGACGACAACGAGCTGACCGTCTTCGTCGGCCCCTCCGGCTGCGGCAAGTCGACGCTGCTGCGCCTGATCGCCGGCCTGGAGGACATAACCAGCGGCGAGATGACGATAGACGGCGTGCGGGTCAACGACCTGCCGCCGAAGGAACGCGGCATCTCCATGGTGTTCCAGAGCTACGCGCTCTACCCGCATATGAGCGTCTACGACAACATGGCGTTCGGGCTGAAGCTGGCGAACGGATCGAAGGACGCGATCGACGCCAAGGTCCGGGAGGCAGCCCGCATACTCCAGATCGAGAACCTGCTGACGCGGAAGCCGCGCGAGCTTTCCGGCGGGCAGCGGCAGCGGGTCGCCATCGGGCGAGCCATCGTGCGGGAGCCGAAGGTGTTCCTGTTCGACGAACCGCTGTCCAACCTGGACGCAGCCTTGCGGGTGCAGATGCGGATCGAACTTGCGAAGCTGAAGGAGGACCTGTCCGCCACGATGGTCTATGTGACCCACGATCAGGTCGAGGCGATGACCTTGGCCAACAAGATCGTCGTGCTGCGCGCCGGCCATGTCGAGCAGGTAGGATCTCCGCTCGAACTCTACCATCATCCCCGCAACCTGTTCGTCGCCGGGTTCATCGGCAGCCCCAAGATGAACTTCCTGGAAACCGTCGCGTCGGATATCGGCCGCGACACCGCCACCGTGAAGATCCCCGGCGGCGGTACGATGGCTGTTCCTGCCCGCACCGCCGGAATGGCGCCGGGAGCCAAGGTGACGCTGGGTGTCCGGCCGGAGCATCTGGTCCCCGGTGAAGAAGGCGACTCCGTGATGGAAGGCCGCGTCTTCGTGGTCGAGCGGCTGGGCGGGGAGACCTACTGCCACGTCAGGGTCGATGGCGGCCAGAGCGTCGTTATCCGGACCGGCGGCGACAGTCCGGTCAATCCAGGTGAGCAGGTGCGGATCGGGGTTCCCGCCGCCACCTGCCACCTGTTCGACCGGGACGGCATAGCGCTCGACCGGGTCGAGCGGCACCCGCTGGCCGACCTCGATATGCCCCGGAGTGCTACGGGCTGAACCGGCTTCGGCTTAGCGAGGTTGATCGGCGGAGACGGCTGGGCTATGCGAGGTTTCCGCCTGAGCAGGAGCCAGAACATCGTGTCCGACCCTCTACCGCCGACCAATACGGGCGAACCGCTGGGGATGACCGGCTATCTGGCG
>DASQKT010000714.1:0-2816 GCA_035630415.1 Skermanella sp. | reverse complement strand
TGAACAGCTCCACCCTATCGCTCTGCCTCCAGAGCGACGCTGACCGATCGCCGGGGGCCTCTGCGATGAGCAGCCGCATGCGACGCAAAGGCGATCTACCGACAAAGCCTTGCGCTGTTTGCGGCCGTCCGTTCCAGTGGCGAAAGAAGTGGGCCGGAATATGGGACGAAGTGAAGTACTGCTCCGATGCCTGTCGCAGTCAGCGGCGACGTTTCTCCGAAAAGCCGCCGCCCTCAAATCCACCGACCGCTCGTGGGTAATCCGAACTGGCCGTGCCGGGACGTTCAAGCCTTTGAACTTGCGACGAGGTTCAGCCGTTATCGGAACATCCATGGGGCATGAACAAGGACATCTGCAATGGGCATCATCGGCACAATCATCATCGGCCTGCTGGCCGGTATCGTCGCAAAATTCCTGATGCCGGGCCGCGATCCCGGCGGCTTCATCATCACCATCCTGCTCGGCATCGCCGGCGCCTTCGTCGCTACGTATCTCGGTCAGGCCGTCGGCTGGTACCGTGCCGGCGAAGGTGCGGGCTTCATCGGCGCCGTGGTCGGTGCAGTCATCATCCTGCTGATCTACCGTCTGATCGCCGGCCGGTCGCGGACGGTCTGAAGAGCGGTCTTCGCTGAATCGGGCACTGGATCGGGCACCTGAACGAGAACAGGCAAGTCCGGTTCAGTGAAGCAGCATTTCGGGAAGCGGCGCGAAGACCGCCTGGGTAATCGCGTCGCGTACCGCATCGGTCGTATAAGGCTTCCGGATCACCGGCCCCAGACACTCCTCGTCAAGCTGGCGAAGATCGCCGGAATGGGCCGTAACGAAGATGACGGGCACCGCGAAGCGGTCGCGAAGGGTACGCGCGACCGAAATACCGCTGCCTCCCCGTGCCAAGCGGATATCCAACAGGGCAAGCGTCGGACTTTCGGCATTCGCCAGGGCCAGTGCTTCCGGTTCGGTCGTAGCAGTGCCGCACACCACATGGCCCATGCCGCTGATCATCTCGGTCAAATCGACCGCTGCGATCAGATTGTCCTCGACCACCATGACACGCGCGGTCATCGCCTTCCGCAGAAATTCGCGTGTCTGGACCAGCCGTGACATAGCCTCTCGGATACTGAGATCGACCACCTTGGCCGCTTCAGACACCGAAAGCTCCTCAAGGGCAACCAGCAAATATAGCCTGCGATCCGTTTCCGGGCGGCGCGCCAGCACCCGTTCTATCGGATGCTGGGACTTGGCCGGCCTGCCCTCGCCGTTCCTGTCGAACAATGCATGCAGAAGAGCGTAGAGCGGACCGGGAGTCTTCATCGGAACGCCGAAGCCGGTCGGAGCCATGACCGCCGCTTCCACGCACCGGGTAACCAGATCGTCGCCGCATTCGACCGAACCGGTCAAAGCCCTCGCATATCGGCGCAGGTTAGGCAGGTGCTCGTTCAATTCCCGTGCATAGATCCGCATATTTCAGCCTTCCCTCCGGATGCCGAACGTATTCGACAGCACTGCCCCTCCGCAGAATATCACGGGTGCGGCGGGAACATTAGGTATCTACTGGGCACTTGTCGACAAGTGAAGATTGGTTAATCTTCTGCGACAATCCTATTCGTTCAGTCGGTCTATTCGTTCGGCTGGCGGGTTCGCCGGACCGCCTTACTCGTTCAGCTTTCGTGTCCGCCAAAGCCAGGGCGCCTCGACCCGCCCGGCCCACATGCCGGCCTTGCGCGCCTGGGCACGAGCTTCCAGGCCGCCATAGGCTGTGCTCAGGCTGGTGTAGGTGAAGGCCCAGCCCCGCACCAGCATGGCAGCAGACAAGTCCTTTCCGAGCACCCGGCAGACGCCGATGCGATTCTGGTTCCGGTCCTGCTCCTTTGCGATGCACGTCACTTCGCCGAGATCCAGCATTTGCTGAAGCTGAGCCCGAGCGGCGCTGAAGCAATCGTACTCCACGCTTCGAAGAGTCCGGCAAGTCTGGCCCGGATCGGGCGCATCGATGCCGCGCAAACGGATCATCGATCCCTTTACGCTAACGACATCGCCTTCCATGGCGCTGCCCGATCCCTTCATCTCGGTCTCGGCCATTCCGGCGGCGCGTGACGCCGTCAGCGCGTGGAAAATTGCGACGCCGAGAGCGATGGCAGTGATGCGTCCACAAATCATCCTTCGCTTGTACTGGCGCCCGGTTAAGGGCGCCCTAACGACGGCTGGCGCCGCGCGCCGAATCCGCGATGCTTCCTGTATGGGTACAATCCAGGCGTTGCCAAAACCGCTTCCCGGCGTTAGCCGTTGATCCCCAACGGTGTTACCGGTGCAATGCCAGGCAAATCGGGCAATGATACAAGAATCCAATACCTCGACCGGCGGAACGGACTGGCTTCGGCTGACGCCGGCAGTTTTCGTCCTGTTGTGGAGCACCGGCTTCATCGGCGCCAAGTTCGGACTTCCCTACGCCGAGCCGCTGACCTTCCTGACCATCCGCCTGTCGCTGGTCGCCGGCATCCTTGCGGTAGCCGCCCTGGCGATGCGGGCGCCCTGGCCCCGGCGCTGGGCCGACGTGGGCCATATCACGGTCGCCGGACTGCTGGTCCATGGCGTCTATCTGGGAGGAGTCTTCACCGGGATCGCCCATGGTCTGCCGGCGGGCGTTGCAGCATTGATCGTCGGCCTCCAGCCGCTGCTGACTGCCGCCGCATCGGGTCGGGTGTTCGGCGAACGGGTAAGCAGCCGCCAATGGGCGGGACTGACGCTGGGGCTCTGCGGTGTGCTGTTGGTCGTGTGGGAGAACCTGTCGCTTCAGGCCGGGTACCTGACCGGCATTG
>DASQKT010000713.1:0-12279 GCA_035630415.1 Skermanella sp. | reverse complement strand
AGCTCAATGGCTGGAGCGCTTCGCCACCCGGTTCGGCGCTCCGCCGCACCAGTGGCACAGCGACCTGTCCGGCACCCAGCGGCGAGCGACGTGGCGAGATGTCGCAACGGGAGCCGCCCGCGTCGTCGTTGGTGCTCGATCCGCCCTGTTCCTGCCCTATCCCGACCTTGGCCTGATCCTGATCGACGAGGAGCACGACCCCTCCTTCAAGCAGGAGGACGGAGTGATCTACAACGCGCGCGACATGGCGGTCGCCCGCGCCCATCTGGGCGCCATCCCCATCGTGCTGGTATCGGCGACTCCGTCGCTCGAATCGTCGATCAACGCCGACGCGGGCCGCTACGGCAGACTCGACCTGCCGGCCCGCCACGGCGGCGCCAGCATGCCGGACCTCAAGCTGATCGACCTGCGGCTCGACCGGCCGCCGCGCAACCGCTGGCTTGCCCCGTCACTGGTCAAGGCCCTGACCGACACCTTCGCGGAGGGGGAGCAGGCGATGCTGTTCCTCAACCGCCGGGGCTACGCGCCGCTGACCCTGTGCCGCTCCTGCGGTCACCGGATGCAGTGCCCCAACTGCACGGCATGGCTGGTCGAGCACAGGCTGGCCGGCAAGCTGCAATGCCACCACTGCGACTTCACGATGAAGCTGCTGGATGTCTGTCCATCGTGCAGCGCCGAGGGCTCCATGACCGCCTGCGGTCCCGGCGTCGAGCGGATCGCGGAGGAGGTGACGCAGCTCTTCCCCGACCAGCGGACGGCGCTGATGACCAGCGACAGCCTGATCGGCCCCCACGCGATCCGGGAGATGGTCCGCCGCGTCCAGGACCACGAGATCGACCTTCTGATCGGTACCCAGGTGATGGCGAAAGGCCACCACTTCCCGATGCTGACCCTGGTCGGCGTCGTGGACTCGGACTTGGGGCTGGGCGGCGGCGACCTGCGCGCCGCCGAGCGGACCTACCAGCTCCTCCAGCAGGTCGCCGGCCGGGCGGGGCGTGCCGAGCGGGCCGGGCGCGTCTTCCTCCAGACCTACATGCCGGAACATCCGGTCCTTCAGGCGTTGATTTCCGGCGACCGGGCGTCGTTCTACGAACGCGAAGCGGACGAGCGTCACGAGCACGGCATGCCGCCGTTCGGCCGGCTGGCGGCATTGATCGTCTCGGGCGAGGAGGAAACCACTGTCGATGCGGTTGCCCGTGCTTTGGGTAGGACGGCGCCGCGTTCCGAAACCGTCCAGGTGCTTGGCCCCGCCCCGGCCCCCTATGCCCTGCTGCGCGGCCGCCATCGCCGCCGGCTTCTGCTGAAGGCTCCCCGTGCTGTGTCGGTGCAACCGCTGATCGCAGAATGGCTGTCGCGGGTAGAGGTGCCGGGCAGTGTCAGGGTGCAGGTAGACATAGATCCATACAGTTTTCTATAGGAATGGATCACTATTGTTTTCAATGCGCGCTAAACGCTAGTGACGTGCCTTGTTTGAAGCAGCCTTTGTAACTACATTGTAGTTACGGACAGGGACGTATGGAATTCGAGTGGGCAGAGGAGAAGCGGTCCAGCACGCTGAAAGCGCGCGGTATCGACTTCTTGCGTATGCGTCAACTTTTCGATGGAAGGCTGGTGTTGACCTATTCCTCGGTACGCGGCGAGGAAGAGCGATGGGTCAACGTCGGTCAGATCGACGATAAGATTTTCGCCGTTGTATGGACGGTCCGCGAGACACGGATCAGGATCATCTCGGCAAGGAGGGCAAGGGATGGCGAAGAAAGACGATATCGTGCGCTACACGGCGGAGGAAATTGACGCCATGATAGCCGCAGGCGAGGACCGTACCGACTGGTCGCGCAACGATACCTACGAGGAGATCGAGGCGCAGATTGCCTCCGATCCCGATCTGGCCGTCCCGGATAACTGGGAGGAACTGGCGCGCCCCGGTTTCCCGTTTCCTCTGCCATCGCGGGCGAACAAGCGGCAGGTGACGGTGCGCTACGACGCGGAAGTCGTCGACTTCTTCAAGAGCCAGGGACGCGGCTGGCAGAGCCGCATGAACACCGTACTCCGGGCCTTCGTCGACAGTCAGCAGAACGGCGGCAAGTCCCGCTGAGCGGGACTTGGCGTTCCCGACCGCAATTACTCCCTCAGTAAGCCTCGCGGACCTGAGCCGCCGGGGCCACCCGCGCCGGCCTCGTGCGCCAGATCGACAGGCACTCGGTCGAGGTGGAGCCGGAGCCGATGCTGTGCCAGCCCTGGCGGTCGTGGAACCACAGGGTATAGGTGCCGCGCCGGTCGCGTTCGAAACGGAAGACCGGGCGGTCCAGGTGTGGGAAGGTGACCAGGAGCTGATCGCCCTCGGCGCTGGTCTGGCGGGCGACGCCGGCCCACAGGCCGCGTTCCATGCGCGGACGGGCGATTTCGTAGAATTCGGACAGGTCGGCCGGAGTGAAGCGGGCCAGGCTGAAGGCGACGACGGTCATGGCTTTGGTGATCCGCGCATAAATCCCAGAGGGCTGACAGCGGCCACCGGCCGGCTGACGCACCGCCCATCCGGCGGCACCACCAATGATGCGGACCCAAAGTTAATTCAGGCTTAATCGCAGCCGGCACCGCTTTTGGACTCGCCTTTGCCCCTGGCCTTATTGTCGCAGGAAGGCTTTATACCGGCCCTCGATTGGCAAAATCAGGCGGTATTCCGCCCGAAGTCCCCGAACTTGTTGGCTTTGAGTCGGTTGCGCGACCGTGTTGCCTGTGTTATGTGACCGCTCGCCGTCAGGGGAGGGGGCCTGCCCGACGCATGTCTTGTCTCCAAGGCCCTGAAAATCAACAAGGTCTCATAGACCGAACCGAGGTACCGCGTGGCATCCGAAGGTACAGGAGTATCCGGGCTGGCAGGGCGATACGCGACTGCCCTGTTTGAGCTTGCGGACGAAAACAAGGCGCTGGACCAGGTCGCCCAGGATCTGGCCGCCATCAAGCAAATGCTCGCCGACAGTCCCGATCTGAACCGCATGGTGCGCAGCCCTGTGCTGTCGCGCGGCGACCAGAGCCGGGCGATGGACGCCCTCCTCAAGCAGGCGGGCGTCTCCGAACTGACGCAGCGTTTCGTCGGGCTCGTCGCCCAGAACCGCCGGCTGTTCGCGCTCCGGGGCATGATCGACGGCTATCTGGCCGAGCTGGCGCGTCGCCGCGGTCAAATGACCGCCGACGTGACCTCGGCCCACAAGCTGTCGGATCCTCAGGTCCAGGCACTCACAGATGCCCTGCGGGCCCAGTTGGGCTCCAAGATCGAGGTCAAGGTCACCGTTGACCCGTCCCTGATCGGTGGGCTGATCGTCAAAGTCGGGTCGCGCATGATCGATAGTTCCGTGCGCACCAAGCTGAATAAGCTGCAAATCGCCATGAAAGGGGTTGGCTGATGGAAATCCGCGCCGCGGAGATTTCCGCGATCCTCAAGCAACAGATCGCGAATTTCGGGAATGAGGCGGATGTAGCCGAAGTCGGCCAAGTCCTCTCGGTCGGCGACGGTGTCGCGCGCGTCCACGGCCTGGACAATGTCCGGGCCGGCGAGATGGTCGAATTCCCCAACGGCGTCAAAGGGATGGCGCTGAACCTCGAGTCCGACAACGTCGGCGTCGTGATCTTCGGCGACGACCGTGACATCAAGGAAGGCGACGTCGTCAAGCGGACCGGCGCCATCGTGGAAGTCCCGGTCGGCCGTGGCCTGCTCGGCCGCGTGGTCGACGGTCTCGGCAACCCGATCGACGGCAAAGGCCCGTTGGTCGACGTGACCATGACCCGCGTCGAAGTGAAGGCCCCCGGCATCATTCCGCGCAAGTCGGTCCACGAGCCGATGCAAACAGGCCTGAAGGCCATCGACGCCCTGGTTCCGATCGGGCGCGGTCAGCGCGAGCTGATCATCGGTGACCGTCAGACCGGCAAGAGCGCCGTCGCCATCGATACCTTCCTGAACCAGAAGGGCATCAACCAGTCCGGCGACGACAGCAAGAAGCTCTACTGCATCTACGTCGCCGTCGGCCAGAAGCGCTCGACCGTCGCTCAGATCGTCAAGACCCTGGAAGACGCCGGCGCCATGGAATACTCGATCGTGGTCGCCGCGACCGCGTCCGAGCCGGCTCCGCTCCAGTTCCTGGCGCCCTATACCGGCTGCGCCATGGGCGAGTTCTTCCGCGATAATGCCGCGCACGCCCTGATCGTGTACGACGATCTGTCCAAGCAGGCCGTCGCCTACCGCCAGATGTCGCTGCTGCTGCGCCGCCCGCCGGGCCGCGAAGCCTACCCCGGCGACGTGTTCTACCTGCACTCACGCCTGCTCGAGCGTGCGGCGAAGATGAACGACAGCAAGGGCGCCGGTTCGCTGACCGCCCTGCCGATCATCGAGACGCAGGCCGGCGACGTGTCCGCGTACATCCCGACGAACGTGATCTCGATCACCGACGGCCAGATCTTCCTGGAAACCGGCCTGTTCTATCGCGGTATCCGTCCGGCCATCAACGTCGGTCTGTCGGTCAGCCGCGTCGGCTCGGCCGCCCAGATCAAGGCGATGAAGCAGGTCGCGGGCACCATCAAGCTGGAACTCGCGCAGTACCGTGAGATGGCCGCCTTCGCCCAGTTCGCTTCCGACCTGGACGCTTCGACCCAGCGTCTGCTGAACCGTGGTGCCCGCCTGACCGAGCTGCTGAAGCAGGGCCAGTTCTCGCCGCTGCCGGTGGAAGAGCAGGTCGTTTCGATCTTCGCCGGCGTCCGCGGCTACCTTGACAGGGTCAAGATCGAGGATGTGAACCGGTTCGAAGCCAAGCTGCTGGCTGAAGTCCGTACGAAGGGTGCCAACATCCTCGACACGATCCGGACGGAAAAGGCCTTGTCGAAGGAGACCGAGGAGAAGCTGAAGAGCTTCATCGAGAACTTCTCCAAGGTGTTCGTCTAAGCTCGAAAAGATCGGTGAGGGAAAGCCGGCGGACCATTGGGTCTCGCGGCTTTCCTCCACTGATCAGGAAGGCAGGGATCCAACCTCCGGTGTGATGAAGGCGTCGAATGCCAAGCCTTAAGGACCTTAAGAACCGGATCGCCAGCGTCAAGTCGACGCAGAAGATCACGGCCGCCATGAAGATGGTCGCCGCCTCCAAGCTCCGCCGTGCGCAGGAGCAGGCCGAGGCCGGGCGACCCTACGCCGAGCGCATGGGCCGCATGCTCGAGTCGCTCGCCGCCAACGTGTCGAGCAACGGCCAGGGTCCGAAGCTGATGACCGGTACCGGCAAGCAGGACGTTCAGCTGCTTATCGTTATCTCGTCGGATCGCGGCCTCTGCGGCGGCTTCAACGGCACCATCGTTCGCGAGGCGCGGCGCCAGATCGCCCGGCTTGAGGGCGAAGGCAAGACCGTCAAGGTTCTGACCGTCGGCCGCAAGGGCCGCGATCAGATCCGCCGCACCAACCCGAAAGCCGTCGTCTTCTCCTACGAGGATATCGGCCGCAAGCGGCTGTCGTTCTCGGAGGCGGACACCATCACCACCAAGGTGCTGGAGATGTACGAGGCCGGCGAGTTCGACGTGGCGTCGGTCATCTACAACAAGTTCAAGTCGGCGATGACCCAGATCGTCACCGTCCAGCAGGTGGTGCCCTTCGCCGTTTCCGGCGACGAGGCAGCCGCCCAGGACAGCGGCGAGCTGAAGGCCATGTACGAGTTCGAGCCGGACGAGGAACAGATCCTCGCCGACCTGCTGCCGAAGAACCTGTCGATCCAGGTTTATCGCTCGCTGCTCGAAAGCGCGGCCAGCGAGCAGGGTGCCCGCATGACAGCCATGGACAGTGCTACCCGCAACGCCGGCGACATGATCAACAAGCTGACGCTGACCTACAACCGGACCCGTCAGGCCGTCATCACCAAGGAGCTGATCGAGATCATCTCCGGTGCCGAGGCGATCTGAGGTCACGATCCTAGGTTTTAGGCGTCCGATACTGAATATCTGGTTCCGAGGGAGCGAACCCACATGACTGCTGTTACCCAGCCGAGCAACGCTGTCGGCAAGATTACCCAGGTCACCGGCGCGGTCGTCGACGTTCAGTTCGAAGCCGAGCTGCCCGCCATTCTGAACGCCCTGCACACCCAGAACGACGGCAAGACGCTGGTTCTCGAAGTCGCCCAGCATCTGGGTGAGAGCACCGTGCGCGCCATCGCGATGGACACCACCGACGGTCTCGTCCGTGGTCAGGCCGTCAACGACACCGGCAGCCCGATCTCGGTTCCGGTCGGTCCCGCCACCCTGGGCCGCATCCTCAACGTGATCGGCGAGCCGATCGACGAGCGTGGCGATGTCGGCCACACCCAGACCTTGCCGATCCACCGTTCCGCTCCGGACTTCGTCGATCAGTCGACCGAAGCCCAGGTGCTGGTCACGGGCATCAAGGTCATCGACCTGCTCGCCCCCTACGCCAAGGGCGGTAAGATCGGCCTGTTCGGCGGCGCCGGCGTCGGCAAGACCGTCACGATCATGGAGCTGATCAACAACGTCGCGAAGGCGCACGGCGGCGTGTCGGTGTTCGCCGGCGTCGGCGAGCGGACCCGTGAAGGCAACGACCTTTATCACGAGATGATCGAAGGCGGCGTCATCAAGACCGACGGTCCGGGCTCCAAGGTGGCGCTGGTCTACGGTCAGATGAACGAGCCGCCGGGCGCCCGTGCCCGCGTCGGTCTGACCGGCCTGACCCTCGCGGAATACTTCCGCGACGAAGAAGGCCAGGACGTGCTGTTCTTCGTGGACAACATCTTCCGCTTCACCCAGGCGGGTTCGGAAGTGTCGGCGCTGCTCGGCCGCATCCCCTCCGCGGTGGGGTATCAGCCGACGCTGGCCACCGACATGGGCGCCCTTCAGGAGCGCATCACCTCCACCAACAAGGGTTCGATCACCTCGGTGCAGGCCATTTACGTGCCTGCCGACGACTTGACCGACCCGGCGCCTGCCACCTCGTTCGCCCACTTGGACGCCACGACGGTGCTGTCGCGCTCGATCGCGGAAATGGCCATCTTCCCGGCGGTCGATCCGCTGGACAGCACCAGCCGAATCCTCGACCCGCGCGTCGTCGGTGAAGAGCACTACGAAGTCGCCCGTTCGGTCCAGAAGGTCCTTCAGACCTACAAGTCCTTGCAGGACATCATCGCCATTCTGGGCATGGACGAGCTGTCGGAAGACGACAAGCTGGTCGTCGCCCGCGCCCGTAAGATCCAGCGCTTCCTGTCCCAGCCGTTCCACGTCGCCGAAGTCTTCACCGGCACCCCCGGCGTCCTGGTCAGCCTGGAAGACACGATCAAGGGCTTCAAGGGCATCGTGAACGGCGAATACGACCACCTCCCCGAAGCCGCCTTCTACATGGTCGGCAAGATCGAGGAAGCGGTCGAGAAGGCCCGCAAGATGGCTGCCGAAGCCGCCTGATTACGCGGCCCAAGCACAAGGGGTTGCAGGGGGTCTCAAAAGCCCCCTCGCTCCGTCCTTTCCAGTAATTCAATGACGAGAGCTATCCATGGCCGACAAAGTCGAGTTCGAGCTGGTTTCGCCGGAAAAGCTGCTGGTTTCCCAGCCGGTCGACATGGTCGTGGTGCCCGGCAGCGAGGGTAACTTCGGTGTGTTGGCCGGTCACTCGCCGTTCATCTCCACCATCCGTCCAGGCGTGATCGATATCTTCGAAGGCGAGCGCATCGTCGACCGGATCTTCATCGCCGGCGGTTTCGCCGAAGTGACCGAAACCCGCTGCACGGTTCTGGCCGAGCAGGCGACGAACCTGAACGAGCTGGATCGCGCCGCCGTCGAGCAGGAAATCAAGGACCGGGGCGAAGACGTGGAGGATGCGAAGTCCGACGCCGAGCGCGCTGCCGCCGAATCCAAGCTCGCGATCGCCCGCGCCAAGCTTGAGGCGATCACCGGAGCCACCGCGCATTGATCCCAGGAGCGGAATTCGACGGAGCACTGCGCAAGCAACGTTGAGCCGTTGTAAATCTGTCATATTGGGCTAATGTGAGACGATGGGTAAATGGCCCGGCCGCTACAGGTCCGGGCCATTACTTTTTCAGGGCAACAAATCGCGGCATTGTCGAATGGGCTACAAACACTGGACGCTGGACGATCTCCCCTGGGATCAGATCGACCATTCCAAAGCGGACCCCGAAATTCTCAAGATCATCAAAGCCGCGGCCCTGGTGGAATACAATGGCCGGGACTACGCGACATATCTCTGCAACGTCTTCGGCGACGATCCAGAGTTTCAGCAGGTCGCGCGCGACTGGGCGGAAGAGGAAGTCCAACACGGCGCCGCACTAGGCCGCTGGGCGGAAATCATCGACCCGGAATTCTCGCTAGAAGCAGCCTTCAAGCGCTTCACCGACGGCTACAAGATCAAGCTGGAAGCAACCGAATCGATCCGGGGATCACGGAGCGGTGAACTGATCGCACGCTGCATGGTCGAAACCGGCACCAGCTCCTACTATACGGCACTCGGCGATGCGACCGACGAGCCGGTGCTGAAGGCGATCTGCCGCCGCATCGCGGCGGACGAGTTGCGCCACTACAAGATCTTCTACCAGTACCTCAACCGCTACATGGAGCGCGAGGATCTGGGACGATTCTCCCGCCTGCGTATCGCACTCGGCCGCATCAACGAGAGCGAGGACGACGAGCTGGCTTTCGCCTACTACGCCGCCAACTCACCACCGACCCCATACCATCGGGAAACATACACCCGCGCCTATATGCGCAGGGCCTACGCCTACTACCGGCCGACTCACGTGGATCGCGGCGTCGCGATGATCTTCAAGGCCGTAGGCCTGAAACCGCACACGCCGATCTATCGCGCCGCGACCCGGATGGCGTGGTGGTACATGGACAGCAAGCTGAAGAAGCTGACTAAGGAAGCGGCCTGACGCCGACCTGACCGGTGAGGTTCCGCCGGGACCTCACCGCCTCCGTGTTCAGATCTCCAGCAGCAGATCGCTGGAAAGCTCGACCCGCCGCATCATCGACTCCTTCAGCTTCAGCATCGCACGGTGCTCAAGCTGCCGGACCCGCTCCTTGCTGACGCCCAACTCCCTGCCAAGCTCCTCCAGCGTGGCGCCGTCGTCGCGCAGGCGGCGCTGAGCGATGATGGTGCGCTCACGGGGGCTCAGCTCGCCCAGGGCTTCCGCCAGCCACTTGGAGCGCGTGTTGCTGTCGCGCATGCCGATCACGACGTCCTCGGGGCTGGGCCGCTGATCCGCCAGGAAGTCCTGCCAGTCATCCTCGCCGCTGTCGCTGATCGGCGCGTTCAGCGACTGATCGGCGCCGCTCAGGCGCATCTCCATCGCCTCGACCTCGTGGACTTCCACCTTCAACTCGGTCGCGATTTTATGGCGACCGGCGTGGGTCAGCGAGCCGTTGTTGGAGGCATCCTCGATCTTGGCGCGCAGCCGGCGCAGGTTGAAGAACAGGCTCTTCTGCGCGGCCGTTGTGCCGGTCCGAACGATCGACCAGTTCCGCAGGATGTAGTCCTGCATCGCCGACCTGATCCACCATGCCGCGTAGGTGGAAAAGCGGACTTCGCGGTCGGGCTCGAATCGCGCAGCCGCCTGCATCAGGCCGACATTGCCTTCCTGAACCAGATCGCCCATGGGAAGGCCATAGTTGCGGAAGCGGGATGCCGTGGACACGACAAGGCGGGTATAAGCCCGGACAAGCTCGTGAAGGGCATCTTCCTTGCCATCTTCCCGCCAGCTCCGGGCGAGGTCGAACTCATGGTCGCGGGAGAGCAACGGCTCCCGCATCGATGCCTTGATGAAGGTTAAGTTGGCCCGCTGAGTCTCCGGGTCATCGATATGCGCCATCCTGCTGTCCTTCCCCCTGATGGACGAGCGACCGCGGGGATGGCCCTGTCTTTGCAGGGTCAACACCGGTTGGTGCCGTCTGTTGCATGAGATACGTAACCCGGAAGGGTTCGGATCACTGCGGGCGAGAAGAATTTTGTCGGCAGAATTCAGGCGATAATCAGGCGCGAATCCAGGTTCGGAAGGATCAAACCTCGATGAGTTCGAGGATCTCGCCGGCAGGCGTCAGGCAGCCGCATACCAGCGGACCGCCAAAGCCGCAGCCTCCGTCGAGTGTGGCGGTGAAGTCACCGACCTGAACTCCGCTCCGTCCCGGATCGAAACCCCTGACGATGCGACTGAAAGGCCCGTAAGGCTGATCGACACGGGCAAAACCGGGGCCACCCCACCAGAAATTATCGCCTTGGGCACCCAAGGGGCGGGACGTCTCGATACCGGAGGCCACGATAAGAACGCCCCCCGGCACCCGCTCGGTACCGGTTTCGTCCGGCTTGCTGGTGTAGGCAGCGCGGCGAAGCGCACTCATCACATTTCCGTGACCGGGCGCCGCCCGCATGGCGCCGCGCAGGCTGTTGGTCCAGCGGGTGATCGATACGGCGCCGTCGCGTGCGCAGTTCATCCCCTGATCAGGGTCGCCGCCATAGGCCACCAGTGTCGTATCGACGCCCTGACGCAGCATCCAGCGCAGCACTACCGAAGGATCGGGAGCGAACTGGAGTTGAAGCAGCTTCTGCCACATTTCCTCCTGCGCGCCGCGCAGGTAGACCACGTCGTCCGCCAGCATGCCGGGCATTGCGATCAAGGCGCGCCGGAACGACAGCAACTCGTCCATGGTTTCCCGGACGGCGCTGCCACGGCCGATCATGTTGCCGGTATAGACCAGCCTGTCTCCAGGCATGAAGCGACGGCCGATATCGGTGTGCAGGGCTGAAAGGCGCTCCACATCGGCGTGGATGGCGCCGACCGCCCAGATCCGCTTTGGATCGCGGATATCTGCAAATTTCTGATTATCTGGCATCAGGACGCGTAAGCGCTACTCCGGTCCGGCTTGGACTGAACCCTGAGTTTATGCGTCCGGCGTGCCGAGCAAAAGCGGATAAAAGAGAGAGGCCGGGGATTATGGACCAATCACCCGGCGCATTCGTCAATCTCCGCGATGCTGACTTGACGCCCGGCACGCTCTCAGGCGGCGGCCTTGGTCAGGAAGGACTCAAGGCGCTCGGTAGCCTTGCCTTCATCGATCTTTTCGACGGCGGCCAATTCACGCGCCAGCCGCTCCAGAGCGGCCTGATAGATCTGCCGCTCGCTATAGGACTGGTCGGGCTGATCGCTGCCGCGATAAAGATCGCGAACGACCTCGGCGATCGAGACAGGGTCGCCGGAGTTGATCTTGGCTTCGTATTCCTGTGCCCGGCGGCTCCACATGGCGCGGCGTGCGCGCGAGCGCCCCTGGAGAGTCTCCAGCGCTACCTTGATCCGATCCTTGGAGCTGAGACGGCGGAGTCCTGAGTCCTTGGCCTTACCCACCGGCACCTTCAGCGTCATGCGCTCTTTCTCGAAGGTGATGGCATAAAGGGTTACGGTCTGACCGGCAATGTGATGGGTTTCGATTCCCTCGACACGACCGACCCCATGGGCCGGGTAAACGACGAAATCACCGGCCGTGAACTCAAGCTTGTTCATCATTCCTATTGGCTCTCACTTCACGCTCGCTGGCATCCGGCTGTCCCGACCGGATGCCTCGGGACAACGAAAGGCTGAATAACCGGCTATCAGCCCCTACTGAACGTCGGGGCCGGCAGAAGCGGCATTCGAAGCCTGGAGCATCGCGAGCCCGGCACGCGCGAGAAAGCAGCCGGGCTCAAGGCCGCCATTATATAGGAAGTGAGGCGCACGTTACAAAGATATAACGTGTTGGTAATAGGCAACAGGCGCCGGACGGCCGATGGGCGGACCTGCGGGAATCGCATGGCGGAACGGGGTGGAGCGGAATGAAACGGGCGAGCGGGCATGAGCCCAGTCAATTTGTCGCGCCCGTAACCCTCCGTCCGATCATGGTCAGTCGGGATTGCCCGTGCCCGGTTCCGGCTTGAAGAACTTCTCGAACTTGTCCGTCACACCCTTGAATTCGTCGGCGTCGGCTGGAGCATCCTTCTTGCGCGTCAGGTTCGGCCACTTCTCCGAATATTCCCGGTTGAACTCCAGCCACTTCTCGGCCTCGGGCTCGGTGTCGGGAATGATCGCTTCCGCCGGGCATTCCGGTTCGCACACGCCGCAGTCGATGCATTCGTCGGGCTGGATCACAAGCATGTTATCCCCCTCGTAGAAGCAGTCGACGGGGCACACCTCGACGCAGTCGGTATATTTGCACTTGATGCAGTTTTCGGTGACGACGTAGGGCATGCTCGCTTTCCCTTTTCCTCATACA
>DASQKT010000712.1:0-9489 GCA_035630415.1 Skermanella sp. | reverse complement strand
CGTCGCCGAGGTTGCGGAAGCGATGCGGCCGGGGGCTGTCGAAGCGGAAAGTATCGCCCGCGTTCAGGACGAAGACCAGATCGTCCACCGCCAATTCCACGGTACCCTTCAGGACGGTCCCCGCCTCCTCTCCGACATGGCTGTACGGCTCCATGCCGGAGCCGCCGAGGCCGTCCAGACGGACGATCATGAGCTGAAGGTTGCCGCCATCGTCCGGCGTCAGAAGTTCCTTGACCATGCCCCGGCCGGAAAAATCCAGCGTCCGGCGCCGTCCGGCCCGGACGATGATGCCGGCTTCTTCCGGCGCCTCGGTGTCGGTATCCGAGAACAGCCAGTTCATCGGGATGTTGAGCGCCGTGCAGATGCGCCGGAGGACGCTGATCGATGGCGACGACAGGCCGCGCTCGATCTGGCTGAGCAGGCCGATCGATATCTCCGCCTCACGGGCGAGGTTTTCCAGCGAAAGTTTTCGGATACGCCGGCGCGCGCGGATGCGGCGCCCGACGATGGCATCGGGGTCCTGAGTGGTCTGCGCCGGGGGAGTACCCATTGTGGAATTGGCCTGAATCGTTGACAAGCCAAGCTTAACGCTCCTACCGTGAAAAAAACAGCATAGAATTTCACGATAACGGCAGGAGCAGGGCCTTTATGTCTGGTATGGTGAAGAATGGAGCATTGCCGCCTTCTTTATGGGCAGCGACCGCGACTGCGGCGCAGGACTATCCCCGGCTGCAAGGCGTGCATCAAGCCGATGTCGTGATCGTGGGCGGCGGCTTCACCGGGTTGTCTGCCGCGCTGCATCTGGCGGAAGCCGGCATCAAGGCGCTGGTTCTGGAAGCCCATGAGCCGGGCTGGGGCGCTTCCGGGCGGAACGGCGGGCAGGTCATCCCCGGCTTGAAATACGATCCGGACGAGCTGGAAAAACACTTCGGACCGGAGGTCGTCAAGACAGCCGGCAGCGGGCCGGATCTGGTGTTCTCCCTGATCGAAAAACATGCAATCGACTGCCATCCCGTCCGCAAGGGCTGGATACAGCCGGCCCATGACAAGAAGGCGCTCGGCACCGTGCTCAGCCGCGCCGGGCAGTGGGCCAAGCGCGGCGTCGATATGGAGATCCTGGAGAAGGACCGGCTCGATCAGCTCATGGGCACCGGGTTCTATGTCGGCGGCTGGATCGACAAGCGCGGCGGCGGCATCCAGCCGCTCAGCTATGCGCGCGGGCTGGCGGCAGCGGCGGCGAAGGCCGGCGCCGGCATTCACGGGGACTCATCCGTCAAGGCGCTGTCGCGGGCGCCGGCCGGCTGGATCGTTGAAACGGAGCATGCCACGATCACGGCGCAGAAGGTCATCCTGGCGACCAACGGCTATACCGATCATCTCTGGCCGGGACTGGCGAAGACGGTCGTGCCGGTCTACAGCTTCCAGATCGCGACGCGCCCGCTGGGCGACAATGTCCGCCGCTCCATCCTGCCGGAAGGGCAGGTCGCGTCCGATACCCGCCGGCTGCTCTGGTACTACAGGCTGGACCATCAGGGCCGGCTGCTGATGGGGGGCAGGGGACCCTTCAAGGAAACGCCCGGCTACGACGACGCGGGAAGCCTTAAGTCGGCGATTTCCCGGCTGTATCCGCAGGTGGCGGACGATCCGCTGGAGTTCGTCTGGGCCGGCAAGGTCGCCATGACGCAGGACCACCTGCCGCATCTTCACGTACTGGCCGACGGCCTGTATGCCGGACTGGGGTTCAACGGCCGGGGCGTCGCCATGGGCACTGTCATGGGGCGCATGCTGGCCCTGCTGGCCGGCGGCGCCGACCCGCGCGACGTTCCTTTCCCCATCACCGCCATGAAGCCGATGGCGTTCCACCGCCTGCACCGGCCCGCCGTGATGGCGATCGCCGAGTACTACAAGATACGCGACGCACTGGAAGCAAGGTTCGGCCCGAAGGCTGCCTGAAGCGCGTCAATGCTGCCGAAACAATAAGCACACAAAAAGAAACAGAGGAGATTCACGTCGATGAATACAGGAAAACTCCGGACGCTGGCCGGCGCCGTGTCGGTCGCGGCCCTGCTGGTCGCGACCGTAGCCGAGGCCAAGGATACGCTGACCGTCGTGTCGTTCGGCGGGTCGTACCAGGACGCACAGCGGAAGGCGATGTTCGAGCCGACGGCAAAGGCGCTGGGCATCGACATCAAGGAAGATACGCTGAGCGGTCTGGCCGAGGTGCGGTTGCAGGTGCGCTCCGGCAGCGTCAGTTGGGACGTGGTCGATCTGGGCGCCACCGACTGCGCGATCGGCGCCGCGGAAGGGTTGTTCGAACCGCTGGATTACAAGGTCATCAAGGCTGACGGCATCGCCAAGCCGATGGTCAACGACGACTGGATCGGCATCATCTATTACTCGACCGTACTTGCCTGGAACAAGAAACTCGACAAGCAGCCGAAGAGCTGGGCCGATTTCTGGAACGTCAAGGACTTCCCCGGCAGCCGGTCGCTCCGCAACAACCCGCAGGTCATCATGGAACTGGCCCTGCTGGCCGACGGCGTGCCGCTCGACAAGCTTTATCCGCTGGACGAGGACCGGGCATTCAAGAAGCTGGAGGAGATCAAGCCGCATATCACGACGTGGTGGGGCTCGGGCGCCCAGTCGGCGCAGCTCATCAAGGACGGCGAGGTCGATATGCTCGCGATCTGGAACGGCCGGCTCTCATCCGCCATGAAGGATGGCGCCAATGCCGACTACACCTATGACCAGGGCCTGCTGAACGCCGACTGCCTGGCGATCCCCAAGGGATCGAAGAACGTCGAGCTGGCGCAGAAAGCCATCGCCCTGTTCGTCTCGCCGGAGCAGCAGGCGGAAATACCTAAATACATCAACTACGGTCCGGTCAACGCCAAGGCCTTCGACCTGGACATCCTGACGGCGGAGCAGAAGGCGCTGCTGAATTCCTCGCCTGAAAACCTGAAGAAGCAGGTCGTGGTCGATGCCAAGTGGTGGGGCGAGAACGGCGCCGAGCTTCAGGAGCGCTGGGACAGCTTCACCCAGAAATAAGCCGGCTTGGAAATAGGCCGGCTCGCCTGTCCGGTCAGTTTTGAAAAACCGCAAATCGAGAGGCTGCACATGGCCAACCCCATAACCATCCGCAGCGTTCGCAAGACTTACGGCGACTTCGTGGCGCTCGAGGGCATCGACATGGACATCGCCGCCGGCGAGTTCATGACGCTGCTGGGACCCTCGGGCTCGGGCAAGACCACGCTGCTGATGATCCTGGCCGGGTTCACCCGGCCGGATGCCGGCAGCATCCAGGTGGCGGGGCAGGAGATCATCCGGATGCCGCCGCACAAGCGGGACATCGGCATGGTGTTCCAGAACTACGCGCTGTTTCCGCATATGAATGTCGCGGAAAACGTCGCATTTCCGCTGAAGCTGCGGAAGGTGGCGCGGGCGGAGATCGAGACGCGGGTGCGGCGGGCGCTGGCCCAGGTCCAACTCGAAAGCTTCATCGACCGGGGCGTCGATCAACTGTCGGGCGGCCAGCGCCAGCGGGTGGCGCTGGCCCGCGCCCTGGTGTTCGAGCCGAAGATCGTCCTGATGGACGAACCGCTGTCGGCGCTGGACAAGAAGCTGAGGGAAGAGATGCAGATCGAGCTGAAGCATCTGCATGACCGGCTCGGCATGACGACGGTTTACGTCACGCACGATCAGCGCGAAGCGCTGACCATGTCGGACAGGATTGCCGTCATGTGCAAGGGCGCCATCCGCCAGCTTGCGACACCGCGAGAGATCTACGACCGTCCGGCCGATCAGTTCGTCGCGGATTTCATCGGCCAATCCACGTTCCTGCCGGTCCAGTGGGATGCCCAGGGCGGTGCATCGCTGGCCGGATCGGCCATCGCGTCGAGCAACCCGCAGGCGGCGGGACGGGGGCCGCGCTTCCTGGTCGTGCGGCCGGAGAAGCTGGAATTCCTGAACGGCGGGGAGGACGGCTACAATCGCATCTCCGGCACCGTGGACGAGATCATCTTCCAGGGCGAGGCGGTGCTGGTCTATGTCCGGATCGGCGACGGCAACCGGCTGGCGGTGCGGAAAGGCACCCGGCAAGGCGTGTTCACCAGCCTGCCGCAAGTCGGCCAGACGGTGACGCTCGGGCTGCACCGGGACGATACCATCATCGTGCCGGAGATGGCGGCATGACGATGGATATCCCGGTCCAGGGCGCGCGTGCCGTCGGCAGGCCCGCCGGCGTCCGTCCCAACGTGGCGGAACTCGCGGCGGACTCCCGGTCCGAGCAGCGCCGCATACTGGGGCTGTCGCTGCCCAGCCTGCTGCTGGTGACGGCCCTGCTGCTAATCCCGGTAGGCTGGCTGTTCGGCCTGTCCTTCTTCAAGCGCGGCGTCCTCACCTTCGACCATTACCTGAGGATGGTCGAGCATTCCTCCTATATCGCGATCTTCCAGACCACGTTCAGCCTCAGCATCCTGGTCACGCTGATCTGCGTGCTGCTGGGGTATCCCGTGGCCTATCTGCTGGCGCAACTGCCCCGGCGCTGGGCGACGCTGGGGATGGCGCTGGTCATCCTGCCGTTCTGGACCAGCCTGCTGGTCAGGACCTATGCCTGGCTGGTGCTGCTTCAGCGGACCGGCGTCATCAACACGACGCTGATGTCGGCGGGCATCATCGACGAGCCGCTGCAACTGGTCCACAACTACACCGGAACGGTGATCGGCATGACCCATATCATGCTGCCGTTCCTGATCCTGCCGCTCTACGCATCGATCAAGGCGATCGACATGGACTATGTTAGGGCGGCGTCAAACCTGGGCGCGTCGCCGACCCAGGCGTTTCTGAAGATCTTCCTGCCGCTGTCGCTGCCGGGGCTGATCGCCGGATCGCTGCTGGTCTTCATCATCTGCCTCGGGTTCTACGTGACGCCGCAGATCCTGGGCGGCGGCCGGGTGACGACCGTTTCCATGAAGATCCAGCAGAATATCGGCATGTATTTCGACTGGGGAGCGGGCAGTGCGCTGGGCGTGGCGCTTCTGGTCTTCGTCGGTCTGATCTTCCTGGTGGCCCATCGGCTTGCCGGGCTCGAACGCATGTTCAAGGGGTAAGGCGATGTCAGCACAGCCGATACCGATTTCCCACTGGCGGCGGGCGTGGCTCTACGTCCTGGTCGCCGCCGTCCTGCTGTTCCTGATCGTGCCGATGCTGATCGTCGTGCCGATGTCGTTCTCCGGGTCGGAGTACCTGGAGTTTCCGCCCCGCGAATGGTCGCTCCGCTGGTACGCCAGCTACTTCAACTCGCCGGAATGGATGACGTCGACACGGGTGTCGTTCGCCGCCGCCGTCCTGACGGCGCTGATCGCGACGCCGCTGGGCGTCGCCGCCGCCTATGCGCTCAACGCCGTCCGGCTGCGGCTGACGCCCGTCCTTCAGGTGATCCTGCTGCTGCCGCAGATGGTGCCGGTGATCCTGATCGGCATCGGCGTCTTCTACATCTACATCCAGCTTCAACTGGTCAACACGCTGTTCGGGATCGTGCTGGCCCATACGCTGCTGGCGGTGCCGTTCGTCGTGGTCACGGTCATGTCGGGCCTGCGCAGCTACGACATGACGCAGGAAAAGGTGGCGAGGAGCCTGGGCGCTCCGCGCTGGAAGGCGTTCATGCTGGTGACCCTGCCGCAGATCAAGCTGTCGGTGATCTCGGGCGCCCTGTTCGCCTTCATCACCTCGCTCGACGAGGTGGTCATCGGCCTGTTCATCGCCGGCGGCGAGAACACGGTGCTGACGCGCCGGATGTTCCAGTCGCTGCGCGACCAGATCGACCCGACGATCGCCGCGATCTCGTCGCTGCTGATCATCCTGTCCGCCGTCGTGCTGGCAAGTGTCGCCGTCATGAGCGGCGGGAAGAAGCAGCGGGCTGCTTCCCCCTAAAGCTAATCGGACACCAGCATCCGTTCCATCCGGTCGATACGCGTCATCAGGCGGTCGGCCGGATGAGCGGCGCCCCGGACCGGGCAGGCGCGGCTATACCGGAAGGCGGTCAGGATCTGGTCGCGGGTCAGCTCGGGAAACGCCGCTTCGGCCTCGGACAGGTCAAGACGGCCGTTCGCGACGGGCTTGACCAAGGCCGCCACGCCATGGACCGGAAAGCCGGTACCCGGCAGCAGAGGTTCGCTTTGCTGCCGGGTATGCGCCGGTTCTCTTTCCCGCGACCGAAGCAGATCACGCAAGCTGGCGAGTTCCAGCACCATGGCATCCCTGACAAATCCGGCTTCCATGCGGTTCAGTTTTTGCCCGCCGATCTCTGCGGACTCGCGATACTCACTGAACACCCTCGCCTCTCATTCAGTTGTCGTGCCTCTCCGATAAGCATAGCACAGGACCAAGCTTGAGAACTCTCTTACGCCGGTCCGACGTCTCTTCGGATACATGCCGGGATGCACACTCAGACCGCCTTCGCGGCTCCCTTACAGTCGAAAGTAGACAATAACAGGGAAGGCGGACATGGCGACTTTTACCGGAACGGCGGATGGCGACACGATAATTGGCGGCGCTGGTGAAGACTATATTTTCGGCCAAGCCGGTGATGACAGGATCGACGGCGGAGCTGAAAGCGACGTGCTCGATGGCGGTGCCGGAGACGATGATCTTACCGGCGGCGGGGACAGGGACTTCATCGGCGGCGGCGACGGCAGCGATACGGCCCATGGCGGCTGGGGCGACGACACGATCGGCGGCGGTGCGGGCCGCGACCGCCTGTTCGGTGAGGCCGGTGCCGATACCCTGCACGGCGAAGCCGGCAACGACAGCCTCTTCGGCGGCTCGGGTGACGACAACCTGCTGGGCGGCGACGGCAACGATAACCTCTATGCCGGGTCCGGACAGGATCGCCTGTCCGGAGGGGCAGGCGCCGATAATCTTTACGGCGGCGACGGGTCGGACATCCTGACCGGCGGAATTGGGGACGACCTTCATGGAGAGGCCGGTGACGACCTGCTGATCTGGAGCACCGAGCAGTACGTGCTCGGCACGTACGACTTAGATCCCGACACAGTGATCTCCGGCGGAGCGGGCTACGATACGCTCCAGATCGATGTCGATCTGCTGTATTATGCAAGCTTCGCGGGGGGGAGCGATGCGCCGGGACCCTTTATCTCGAACATCAATTTCTATCACAGCATCTACGGCGGCGGAGATACTTTCATCAGGCTGGGCGACTCGACGCCTGAAGACGTGCCCGGCCTGGATGTCTCACTCGACGGTATCGAGCGGGTCGAGGCGAGTGGGCTCGGCAGCCTGAACTACTATAACAATGCCTATCCGGGCGATCCGTATTCCGGGCCATTGAACATTACCGTCGTGGGAACCGTCCACGACGACAGATTGACCGGCGGCTATGGCGAGGAGGTACTGATCGGCGGTGGAGGCCAGGACACCTTATCCGGCGGCATCGACGCCGACGTGTTCGTCTATGCGTTCCGGACCGAAGCGTCGCCGGCGGGCGGGGCCGGCGCCTTCGGCGTTGATGGCAACGATATCGTCTTCGACTTCAATGTCGATGAGCGCGACGTCATGAGGCTGGACGCCGCGACGGACCTGACGGCCGCCGAGGCCAGCGAGATCGGCAGCGATCCAGGTGAAATCCTGATAACGCAGAATGCCGAAAATGCCGTGCTGACCTTCGTCGGCAACGGCGCCACTATTCAGTTCGATAGATTCGGGGTCGACCAGATCGGCGCCATCGGCGGCGATACGCTTCAGGCGCTTGAGGCGAAACTGATCGGCATCGCCGGCGACAGCTCCTACGATCCCTTCCAGTTCGTCTGATCGACGAAGGCCCGGAAGGATCGCCTGACGACTTCCGGGTCCAGTCCCTTGGCGATGACCACGATGCGGGTGCCGGAGATACCGTCCGGCCATTCGTCCAGATGCACGGGCTTGTGGATCAGGTGCTGCACGCCCTGGATCACGACCGGCGTATCGACGCCCTGGATCGACAGCAGGCCCTTCAGCCGAAGCACCTCCGTCCCATGACGGTTCAGCAGCATCGACAGCCACAGCCCGAAGCGTGCCCAGTCGAGGGGAGCGTCCGATGTCAGGACGAAGGCCCTGATATCGCCATGGCGGTTTACGTCGTGGCCATGGTGATGGTCATGGACATCGCTCGCTTCGGCAGCCAGCCAGCGGGCCACTTCGACCGCCCTGGCGGTCGGGTCGTGAATGTCGCTGACGAACAGGGCCGCGTCCGGTATCCGGATGTCGTCCAGCGGCAGGATGTCGGCGGTCGGGTTCAGGCCGGTCAGCCTGCGCTGAAGGGCCGTTATCGTTTCCGCCTCCGCCAGATCCGTCTTGGACATGATGAGGCGATCGGCGACTGCCGCCTGACGCACGGATTCCGGGAACCGGTCCAGGTTCCCGATGCCGTTGACCGCGTCCACCACCGTCACGATGTTGCCCATTCTGAACTGATGGCGCAGCGCCGAATCGGCGACGAGCGTCGCGACGATAGGGCCGGGGTCGGCAAGCCCCGTCGTCTCCAGGATCAGCCGGCCGAAGGGCGGCACCCGCCCGGCGGCGCGGCGTTCGTGCAGATCGAGCAGGGCGTCCTTCAGATCGCCGCGAATGGTGCAGCAGATGCAGCCGCTCTTCAGCAGCACCACGTCTTCATCGACTTCCTCGACCAGAAAGTGATCGATCCCGACTTCGCCGAACTCGTTGATCAGAACTGCCGCGTCCCGTAGGTCGGGCAATGCCAGCAGCCGCTTGAGCAGCGAGGTCTTTCCGGAGCCGAGGAAGCCGGTCAGGATGTTGATAGTCACCGGCGGCAGCGACAGCGCGGCGGTCATAGTTTCACCCACGGTCGCCGGTGCCGCGCCGGGCTTCCATGGCTTCGATCACAGCCGGGTCGAGCGGGTCGCAGACCCGCCCGGTCATCCGTTCCGCCTCCGCCCAGACAGCACCGAACTGATCGACCACCGCCGATTTGCCGGTCCGTCCGGTCAGGGTGAAGCGGTTCGACCATTCCATCAGCTTCAGGCCGTAGAGGCCCAGGACCTCGTTGGCGACGCCCGCGCGCCGCCTCCGTTCGGCGGCGGGGAACAACGCCTCCCATTGCGTCCCCGCCGCTCCCACGCCGTCGGTCCAGTGATCGGCGGACCCGAACGTCCCGCATAAGCCGCACATGGCGATCAGGACTCGGGCCGCGCCGAACCGGACTTCGGGAACCTGCGCACGAAGTCCTCGGCGATCTCCTCCATCGTGACGAACCGCACGCCGTCATGGCCCTTCAGGTAGTCGAACAACCGCTGATGCATTTGCAGGACATGCGGCTTGCCCGAAACGTCCGGATGGATCGTCAGCGGGAACACCGCGTAGTCGTAGTTCTCGTAGACCCAGTCGAACTGGTCGCGCCACATCTGCTCGATATCGCGCGGGTTGACGAAGCCGTGGCTGTTGGGAGCGGCCTTGATGAACATCATCGGCGGCAGG
>DASQKT010000711.1:0-6548 GCA_035630415.1 Skermanella sp. | reverse complement strand
ACCCGGTCGAAACCGTGGCGATCCGCGCCGGTCCCGGCGCCGTCCACCGGCCGCCATAGCCGACCCGCGCCCCGGCCTCGATCTCCCGCACCTGGATCACCCGCGCCTGAAGCCGGACCACCGAGCGCAAGGGGTTGGGCTGCCCCACCACCGGCGCCACGCCGTAAAGCGCCGCACCCGGCCGGGCGAGGTCGAAGTGGTAATCCGCCCCCAGGAACACGCCGGACGAGTTCGAGAAGCTGGCCGGCGCTGTCGGCAGCCGTGCCCGCGCCGCGCGGAAGTTGGCAAGCTGCAAGGCGTTCAGTTCATGGCTCTGCTGTTCGGCGCAGGCCAGATGGCTCATCACGTAGCGGAGATCGATGCCGTCGAGCCGTCCGGGATCATCCGCGACCGTGTCGAGTTCACGCTTCGACAGTCCCAGCCGCGACATGCCGGTATCGACCTGAACGACCGCCGGAAGCTTGCGGCCAAGCCGGCGGGCCAACGCCGTCCAAGCATCGATCTGCTCGAGGCTGTTGAGGACAGGGATCACGCGATGCTCGACGAAGTCGCTTTCGACTCCCGGAGGTGAACCGTGCAGCACGAAGATCTCGGCCTGTGCGGGAACATGGGGCCGCAGCGCTATCGCCTCGTCCAAATGAGCCGTGAAGAAGTTCGTGCAGCCGTCGGCAGCCAGGGCAGGAGCCACGCGATCCGCGCCGAGCCCGTAAGCGTCGGCCTTGACCACGGCGGCGCAGGCCGTCCCGCCGAGCTTTTCGCGCAGCAGTCTGTAATTGGCGCGAATCGCATCGAGATCGACGGTCAGCAGCGCTCCAGCGCTGGCGTGGCGGGTATTCAGCATGGACCTCTCCCAAGTTCCTTATCCGTATACATAGCAATCGCCATGCCAGTAGTGCGCATCCCTGTAGGCACTGCCTCGCAACGATTTTCCTTGTCGTCATTCTGTACGCAGAAGTTTACAGGCGCCTCGGGTGAGCAGAACTCGACGGCATAATCGATGTAAAAACAATGGTCTAAGCCGCCTGTACTTTTTCGCGTACACTGTAAACCGCTGGATACGCTAAGATCACCCGATGCGTATCGACATCACCTTCGCTGACCGGGTCGGCATCGCCCACGAGATTTTAGCGGTCCTGGCCTCCAGGAAGCTCAACGTCGTGGCGGTGGAGGTCGATCCTCCGCACATCTACATCGACGCGCCCAGCCTCCGGCCCGATGCGATGGAAGGGCTTCGCACCGCCCTGACGCAAGTCCCCGGCGTCGCCAGCATCGCCGAAGTCGATATGCTGCCGGGCACCCGCCGGCGGCTCCATCTCGCCACAGTGCTTGCCGCCATCCCCGATCCGGTTCTGGCGGTGGACGGCAGCGGGACCGTCATCCTTGCCAATGCGGCGGCGGAAGCGCCCGGCGCACTCGGCGGCAAGCGGATCGGTGAGCTTTTCGGCGATGAGGCGCTGCATCATGAACTGATCACCGAAGGCTTCCAGATCCCGGCGCGGGAAATCATGTTCCAGGGCCAGCCGTTCCTGCTCGACGTCCGCCCGATCACCGAAACCGACCCCCTGAAAGCGGCCGGCGGCGTCCTGACGCTGCACGCGCCGAGCCGGCTCGGCGAACGGCTCCAAGCGTTGCAGAACTTCGACGAGGGCGGTTTCGACACCATCCTCGGCGACTCTCCCGCCATGCGCGGCCTCAAGGCACGAGCCGCCCGCGTCGCCGCCGTCGATGCTCCCCTTCTGATCCTGGGTGAGACGGGCACCGGCAAGGAGCTGATCGCCCACGCCTGCCATCGCGCCAGCACGCGCAAAGGCAGGACCTTCCTGGCGCTCAACTGCGCGGCACTGCCCGAGAACCTGGCGGAAAGCGAGCTGTTCGGCTATGCGCCCGGCTCCTTCACCGGAGCGCAGCGCGGCGGCAAGCCGGGGCTGCTGGAACTGGCGGACCAGGGTACCGTCTTTCTGGACGAGATCGGCGAGATGTCGCCCTACCTGCAAGCCAAGCTGCTGCGCTTCCTCAACGACGGCAGCTTCCGGCGCGTCGGCGGCGACCGCGAGCAGAAGGTCGATGTCCGGATCATCAGCGCCACGCACCGCAAGCTCGACCAGATGGTGGCGGAAGGCGACTTCCGCGAAGACCTCTATTACAGGCTCAACGTGCTGAGCCTCCAGGTGCCGCCGCTGCGCGACCGGGGCGAAGACATCCTGCTGCTGGCCCGCCACTTCATCGCTAGAGCCTGCGCCCAGGCCCAGCGCCCCGCCTGCCGGCTGACCTCGGCGGCAGGGTCGGCGCTGCTCGCCAACCCGTGGCGCGGCAATGTCCGGCAGTTGGAGAACGTGATCTTCCGGGCCGTTACCATGTCCGACAGCCTGTGGCTGGACGCGCCGGACCTGGAACTCGCCAGCTTCCGCATGGGGCCGAGTGCCGATGCCGCCGAGATCGCCCAGTCGTGGGAAGAGGCGCTGGCCGAGTTCGAACGCTCGCTGCTCGGCCGGCTGTTCCCGCATTTCCCATCCAGCCGGAAACTGGCCGCCCGGCTGAACACATCGCATACCATGATCGCCAACAAGCTGCGGCGGTACGGCATCCCGCACCGCCGCTGACACGACGGTCAGTGCCCGCTCTTCACGCTACCTGCGGCAGGGGTTCCGGCGGTGCCCTGGGCACGCTGCCGCGCCCGCCGCGCCAGCATGTTCAGGCCCTCGATCAGGGCCGAGAACGCCATGGCGGCGTAGATGTAGCCCTTCGGCACATGGGCGCCGAATCCTTCGGCGATCAGGGTCATGCCGATCATCATCAGGAAGCCCAATGCCAGCATGACGATGGTCGGGTTCTTGTTGATGAAGTTGGCGAGCGGATCGGCCGCCAGCAGCATGACGGCGACGGCCACCAGCACGGCGATGACCATGATCGGGATATGCTCGGTCATGCCGACCGCCGTGATGATACTGTCGATCGAGAACACCAGGTCGAGTATCAGGATCTGCCCGATCGCGGCGGTAAAGGAGATGCTGCCGGCCTTGCTGTCGAACATATCGGGGCCGGGGTCCGGGTCCACGCTGTGGTGGATCTCCTTGGTCGCCTTCCACACGAGGAACAGACCGCCCGCGATCAGGATCAGATCGCGCCACGAAAAGCCATGACCGAAGGCGGTGAACACCGGTGCGGTCAACTGGACGATGATCGCGACCGTGCTCAGCAGACCCAGGCGCAGGATCAGCGCCAGTCCGATACCGATGCGGCGCCCGCGGGAACGCTGGTCTTCCGGCAGCCGGTTGGTCAAGATCGAAATGAAGATCAGGTTATCGATGCCAAGAACCACTTCCATCGCGATCAGCGTGGCAAGGGCGACCCAGGCTGCGGGATCGGCGGCAAGCGTGAGCAGGTAGTCCATTGTGGTCGAGCATCCTTTCGCTCTGGTTCATCGTTGACCGGTCGGGTGACTGTAACAACGAACATACCCGGATCGATCAAACTCGTGGCGACCAGAAGCGATAAGATTTATCTTTCTCAATATTTCTCCTATGCCTTTTGGGGCATCCGCAGGCCCAGACGGGCCAGCGTCGCCGCGTGATTGATGGCGCAGGCGGTGCCGTCCAGCAGCGGAACCGGCACGCGGACCCGAATCCGGTGGGCCAGCCCCGCCAGCGGTCCTCCACCCAGGATGATCGAGCGAACGCCTTCCGCAGCCGCCGCCCTGCCGCACAGTTCCGCCAGCGCCTCTCCACGGTCCCGCTGGACGGTGGCGGCCACCCCGGCGCTCCCGGCCTCGGTTCCCGTCCCCGTGTCGAGGATGTGGATGGCGTCCAGACGGCCGGCGCAGCCCAGTGCCACCGCCGCCCCTTCGAGCAAGGGCCGCAGCGCCGGCCCCAGAGTCACGATGGCGAACCTCCCGCCGCACATCAGCGCCGTCAGGATGGCGCTCTCCGCGATCCCGACGACCGGCACCGGCGACATCTCCCGCGCCTCCGCCAGTCCCGGATCGGAGAAGGCCGCGATCACGACCGCATCGAAGCCGCTGGCAAGCCGGCTGACCAGTTCGAGCACCGCCTGCCGCGCCGTGTCGGATTCATCCGGCGTCTGGATGAAGGGACTGCCGAAGCGCGCCGTCACACCGGTAATTTCGACCTGTGGTGGCGCACTACGGCGTGCCTCCGCCACGATGGTATCGGTTACGGCAACGGTCGTGTTCGGATTGATGACCAGAATTCGCATCTCTCGCTTCTTGTTGTTTTTCGGATCAGCGGTCGATTCTAAGACATCTGGCGGAATGGTCCGGTTCCGGGTGAAAAAGCGGTATGTCGGTTTCCCGGCAGCAGGGCTCGACGTATTTGCAGCGCGGCGCGAAACTGCACCCCGACGGCAGCTTGGCAAGGTTGGGCGGAGATCCCGGAATCGTCTCCAGCCGCTCGCCCCGCGACGCGCCGTGGACGGTGGAGGCCAGCAGGCCTTCGGTATAGGGATGCAGCCTTTTCCCGATCACCGGACCGACCGGCCCGGCCTCGATGAAGCGCCCGGCATACATCACCGCGACGTCGTCGGCGATCTCGGCCGCCACCCCCATGTCGTGGGTGACGAAGATCACCGCCATGCCCATCTCGCGCTGAAGCTGGCGCAGCAGGACCAGCACCTGCATCTGGACCGTCGCGTCCAAGGCCGTCGTCGGCTCGTCCGCCAGCAGCAGATCGGGCCGGCACGACAGCGCCAGCGCGATCATCGCCCGCTGGCGCATGCCGCCGGACATCTCGTGCGGGTAGGCCTTGAGCCGCCGCGCGGCCGACGGGATCTGCACCATCTCCAGCAGGTCGAGCGCGCGCTTGTCGGCGTCCCGCCTCGACACTCCCTCGTGCCGGACGACGGTTTCCGCGATCTGGTGGCCGATCGTGTAGACCGGGTCGAAGGCCAGCATCGGTTCCTGGAAGATCATGCTGACGACGGAGCCGCGCACCTGCACCAGTTCGCGCTCGGACAGGGCAAGGATGTTCCGCCCGCCGATCATGATCCTGCCGCCATAGGTCGTCTTGCGGGCTGGGTGCAGCCGCATCATTGCCTTCAGCGTGACGCTTTTGCCCGACCCGGATTCTCCCAGGATCGTCAGCACCTTGCCGCGCTCCAGCGTGAAATCCACGCCGTTGACGGCGGCGATGCTGCCGTCGCCACCCTTGAACTTGACGGTCAGCCCCTCGACGCTGACCAGCGGTGCCGTTGCCGGCGCCGCCACGGGCGCCGCGTCCTGGCGAAGCGCTGCTGTCATGCTACGGCTCCTGTAATTTGGGGGCCAATCTGGGGGGCAAGCTGGGGAATGGCTTTGGAGTGGCCGGAACCTGCGATCTCCATATGGCAGGCCGCCGCGTGCCGCTCGGCGTCGGCGACGATCTCCAGCCGGGGTTCGACCATCGCGCAGACGCCCTCGGCGAAAGCGCAGCGGGTGCGGAATCGGCAGCCGGACGGCGGGTTGATGGGATTGGGGGGATCGCCGGTCAGGGCAGGGGCGGTCGTCCGCTGGGCTGGGTCCATGCTGGGCATCGACGACAGCAGGGCACGGGTATAGGGGTGGCGCGGGTTGCCGTAGATCGCCTCGACGGTGCCCGTCTCCACCACCTTGCCCAGATACATCACCAGTACCCGGTCACTGATATAGCGGACGACGTTCAGGTCGTGGGAGATGAAGATATAGGTCAGGCTCATGTCCCGCTTCAGGTCGTTCAGCAGGTTCAGCACCTGCGCCTCGACCGACTTGTCCAATGCGGACACCGCCTCGTCGAAGATTACCAGACGCGGCTCCAGCGCCAGCGCGCGGGCGATGTTGATGCGCTGGCGCTGGCCGCCGGAAAGCTCGTGCGGGTAGCGGCGGACGAACAGGTTGGGGTCCAGCCCGACCTTGCCGAGCAGCGCCCGCGCCCGGTCGCGCGCCTCTTTGCCCGACACGCCATGGACCCTGGGACCGAAGGCGATGGTCTCCTCGATCGTCAGGCGCGGGTTCAGGCTGGCGTAGCTGTCCTGGAAGACCATCTGCATGCTGCGCCGCATGTCGCGGACGCTCAGGCCGTGCTGCTCGCCCACACCCTCGCCGTCGAAGATGACGGAGCCGGCGTCCGGCTCGATCAGCCGCATCAGCAGGCGAGCCGTCGTGGACTTGCCGCAGCCGCTTTCCCCGACGACGCCCAGCGTCTCGCCCTTGGCGACCTCGAACGATACGTCGTCCACCGCCTGGACGCTGGCCACCTTGCGGTTGAGCACTCCCCCCAGCACTGGGAAGTATTTCAGCAGCCCCTTGACCATCAGCAGCGGCTGAGCCTCGCCGCCCCGGTCGCGCGGGTCTGTGTTCTTAGCGGGGGTAGTCGTGGCGGCATAAGCCATCATGCCCTCACATCCATGGCCGCGCGCAGGCCATCGCTCATCATGTTGAAGCAGATCGAGGTGATGAAGATCATCAAACCCGGCAGGGCGCAGACCCACGGGTTGACGTAGATCGACTGCCGCAGCGTGTTCAGCATCAGCCCCCATTCCGGTTCCGGCGGGCGCACGCCCAGCCCCAGGAAGCTCAGGCC
>DASQKT010000710.1:0-6735 GCA_035630415.1 Skermanella sp. | reverse complement strand
GCAATCTCGTCGAGATCGCCATCGGTGATGATCGCGAAGATGGTCGCGCGGCCGAGAAGCTGGTGAGCCCGGAAGCGCCTTTCCCCGGCAGCGATGATGTACCGTCCGCCCGCTGCCTGCTTGACCAGGATCGGCTGCTTCAGCCCCATCCTCTCGATCGAGTCTGCGAGACTGCGCAGCTCGTCTTCATCGAAGTGCTGGCGAGGCTGATCGGGATTGCGATCGACCGACGTCAGATCGATTTCCACGACCCTGGGAAAGTTGGCGCTTGTGCCGAACAGCACATCGTTCTGCACTTGGGCGGCAGCCTTGCTCATCATGGATGGCCCTTTCTGAGCCTTCTTAAGGAGCGACATGACCATCCTCCGCAATCATATAGTTGATCAGGGTACGGGTTATTTCATGGTAGACCTCGGCGCCCGGTGCATTTGGCGCCGCCTTGAGCAGTGGCAACTGGGCTCGCGCCGACTGCGTGAATTTCGTCGTCCGCGGGATCGGATCGAAAATCCGGATCACCTTGCCGAACAGCTCATGAAGCTCATCCAGGGTCATTTTTTCAGCGGCGTTACGCGGCGTATACATGGTCGGCAATATACCCAGGATTTGCAAACCTGGGTTGCTACGCCGCCGTAGCTTGTTGGCCGTCTCCAGCAAAAGGGAAACGCCAAGGCCGGCCAGCGTCTCCGTCTGTACCGGCACGAGAAGTTGATCCGCCGCGTTCAGTGCGTTGACGGTCAGCATCGACAGGGTAGGGCCGCAGTCGATCACGATGGCGTTGTAGATCTCCCGCAGCGGCTCCAGCCTGTCGCGCATCGCCAGCGGCCCGCCGTTCACCGGGTCCGACGCAAGCTCGATATCGACGTTGGCCAGGGCGATCGTCGAGGGCACGAGGTCGAACAGGCCGTCGCACACCGGAACGATGACGTCGGTGATCGGCTTCTCCTGACGGAGGACCGGATAGAGCGTCTTTCCGGCGGCATGGGCTTCGGCCTGATCGATGCCAAGGTGCGCCGTGGCGCTTGCCTGCGGATCGCTATCGATCAGCAGGACCTTCAGTCCCGCATTGGCAAGCAGGAATGCCAGATTGACGGCCGAACTGGTCTTTCCTACCCCACCCTTCTGATTGGCCACGGCCAGGATGATGCTGCGCTTCGGTGCGAGCGCCTTGGGCGCCATTTCGGCGGCAACGAATTTGGCGACGAGTGCGGGAATGCGTTCGGCACCTGACTCCCATCTTGAAATCCGGGCTTTATCGTAGCTGCGGCCAAGATGACCATTCAGGTGCTCGGCGAATGCGCGCTGGTCCATTCCTCGACCTTCGCGCAACGTCTTCAATTCGGGGCCGATCATCGAAGCTCTCCGGTATTCGACGTCGAATAATGGCGTCGCCGTCATGCGGTTTGATTGCGGGTCACAATACACAGTTGACGCAACGTGACAACGATCAGTTGACGCATCGGAGAAGACGGCAGGGACATTGTCACATAACGGCACCACTGGGGCGCAGATGTCCGGAGCACAAGCTCCTCCTTTCAACACGAGCGCCTTGCAGCACCTCGGCTGCCACCCCTACCCCTTAAGCATAGTGGCTGCCGGCGCATCGACACGCTATGGAACGGAGGGAACCATGGTCAGCCTTCCTTTGTGAATTGCTCACGGCACAACAGATAGTCCTGTCAGACCGAGAAAAGCGCCGCCGCAGCCTCCGGAACCGGTACGAGTGACCCAGTCAGTCCCCCGCGAAGATGAACTCGCATACCGCCTGCGCCAGCAACGTCTGCTAGCCGATTTCGGCTTCTTCGCCTTGCGCTGCCGGGATCTCGACCACCTTCTTCAGCGTGCTACGGAACTGTGCGCCGAGGGCATGGGGACCAACCTGTGCAAAGTGCTGGAATGGTTGGCCGACCAGGATCAACTGCTGATGCGCGCGGGCGTCGGGTGGGCCGACGGTCTTGTGGGTCACGCCACCATCGGCGCTGACCTGGAGTCGCCCGCAGGCTATGCCCTCAAGACCGGCGCACCGGTGATCTCCAACCACCTGGAGCACGAAGCGCGCTTCCGGACGCCGCATATACTGGCAATTCACGGCGTCCGCCGGGCCATCAACGTCGTGATCCGGGACGGCGACGACGTCAAGCCGTTCGGCGTCCTGGAAGTGGACAGCCCCGATCCAGGAAGCTTCGAGGAAGCGGACCTTGCCTTCATGCAGGGTTTCGCCAACCTGCTCGGCGTCGCGATCGAGCGAAATCAAGCCGAGTCAAATCTGACGGCATCGCACGGACGCACCCTCGAAATCCTTGAAAGCATAAACGACGCCTTCTACGCCGTCGATGGCGAGTGGCGCTTCACCTATGTGAACCGGAAGGCCGAGGAGTGGTGGGGCCGTGACCGCAATCATCTGATTGGCGCCAACTACTGGGAAGAATTCCCGCAGGCTGTCGGTAGCATCGCTTATGAAGCGCACCTGACGGCCATGCGGGAACGGCGTCAGGTCCACTGCGAAACCATCTCGCCCGTTCTCGGCCACTGGGTCGATATCGACATCCACCCGACCGCGACCGGCGGTCTGTCGGTATATTTCCGGGATATCGGCGAGCGGAAACGTCAGGAGGAGGAACTTCGCCGTCTCAATGAGACCCTGGAGGAACGGGTAGTCGAGCGGACCCGCGAGCGTGACCGGCTGTGGGAACTCAGCGATGACCTGCTCGTCGTTTCCGACTACGAAGGCCAGAGGCTTCGCGTCAGTCCGTCCTGGACGCGCCTGCTGGGCTATGACGAGAATGCGCTTCTCACGATGCGCTACACCGATGTAATCCACCCCGACGACATCCCCAAGGTGACGGCGTGCATCGAGGAACTTCGAACCTACCAGCGATCCGTCCGGTTCGAAGACCGAGTACTGGCCGCCGATGGGTCGTGGCGAAGTGTCGCCTGGGTCCTGTCGCCAGACCCCGACGGCAAGCGGCTTCACGGCGTCGGCCGTGACGTCACGGCGGAAAGGCTCGCCGCGCACGCGTTGCGCTCGGCGGAAGAACAACTTCGTCAGGCGCAGAAGATGGAGGCACTCGGCCAGCTTACCGGCGGCGTCGCCCATGATTTCAACAACCTGCTTCAAGCCATCGGCGGCAGCCTTGAAGTGGTCGAGCGCCGGCTGGAAGCGGGGCGCACCGACGTCGCCAAGTTCAGCGGTGCCGCCCGCGCGTCGGTGGAGAAAGCGGCCATACTGACCCAGCGCCTGCTCGCCTTCTCACGACGCCAGCCGCTCGCCCCGAAGGTACTCGATATCAACGAGCTGGTCGCCGAAATGCGCGATCTGGTACAGCGCTCGGTCGGCGAGTCCGTGAAGGTCGAAACCGTCCTGGCGGACGGGCCATGGCTGACCTGGGCGGATGCCAATCAGGTGGAGAACGCGCTGCTGAACCTCGCGATCAATGCCCGCGACGCAATGCCCCAAGGCGGTGGGTTGACCATCGAAACCGCCAATGTCCGTCTCGACCGGTCGAGCCCAGCTTTCGATGACGGGGTCGAGCCGGGTGAATACGCGATGCTGGCGGTGAGCGATACCGGTACCGGCATGGCGCCGGACGTCCTGGAACGCGCCTTTGAGCCATTCTTCACGACGAAACCACTAGGGGAGGGGACGGGGCTGGGGTTGAGCCAGCTCTACGGCTTCGCGCGGCAGTCCGGCGGCATCGCTCATATCGAGAGCGAGGAGGGCAGGGGGACCAGCGTCAAGCTCTACCTGCCACGTCATGTCGCCCAACCGGAACCCGGCGCTGAACCAGCCATCCGGCAGGAACCGGAAGCTCAGCCGGACCCGGAGCGGCAACCGGCGGGGCAGGGCTGCATCCTCGTGGTGGAAGACGAACTGCTCGTCTCCATGGTCATGGTCGAGACGCTGCAAGAGCACGGCTATACCGTGCATGAAGCCGCCGAAGGACAGGCGGCACTCCGCATACTCGAAAGCTCCGTTCCGGTCGATCTGCTGGTGACCGATGTCGGACTGCCAGGGATCAACGGGCGCCAGCTTGCGGAGATGGCGCGGACACTGCGTCCGGGGCTAAAGGTCCTGTTCCTGACCGGCTACGCTCACGACAAGGGAGCTGGGAATGGCCCCCCCAAGCATGGCGGCGACCTGATCAGCAAGCCGGTCGCGATGGATGTGCTGCTCGCTAAGGTGAAAGACATGATCGAGGATAGTTGATCAGGAAATAGCGTTCCCTGTTTCGATGAACGCTGGCGCCTTTTGAACATATCTGTATATGCAGAAATACTAAGCAAATGCCTGCGATCTAGGCATGGCTTTCTTATCATGATCCAAGCCTCCGCCGCTTAGCCGCCAGATTACTGCCATTCCACTCTGGCATATCTATTGCTTAGAAGACTCAGCAAGCGCAGAGCGCTCTCAAGCTCTCATGGGTTGGCGTGCCCATTGTATGGAAATCGTGCAATGCCCGGCGCGGCCATTTGACATTGGTTGACCAGCATCCGCGCAAGCGGGGGGCTGCGAAGCTGGGTTTTTCACGTGATCCATGCGGTCTTTTAACGGACTGGAGTGGACCATGTGCGATCGTGACGGTACCTTCTACCAGCAATTCTCCCGGCGGAACTTCCTGAGGACGACGGCTGCCGGAGCAGCGGCCACGGTGGCGATCCCCTCTCATCTGGCGGCGCTCCTCAGCCCGACGGCTGCCCTGGCTGCTACCACGGTCAAGGCGACCCATGGCTCCGGCTTCTGCAACATGGGCATCTTCCTCGCCAAGGAGCGGGAACTGACCAAGGCCGACGGCGTCGATCTGGAGTTCGTCGTAACACCGTCCAATACCGAGATCACGACCATGTTCGGCGCCGGGCTGGTCGATATCTCGATGATCCCCTATTCCAACTTCATGACCCTGTACGACGCCGGGGCTCCCGTCCGGATCGTGGCCGGCGGCGGCGTCCAGGGCTGCATCATCGTGGCGAAGGAAGGCATCAAGTCGGCAGCCGACCTGAGGGGCAAGACCTTCGGCACCTTCCAGGCCGACACGCTCGAAGTCCTGCCCTACGACTATCTGAAGAAGGCCGGCATGACCTTCCAGGACGTCGATGTCCGCTACCTCAACACCTCGCCGGAGCTGGCGCAGGCCTTCATCGCCGGGGCGGTGGACGCCATCTGCCATATCGAGCCCTATGCAACCCAGTGCGTCCAAGGGCGCCCCGGCGCCACCATCCTGTCGGATGGCACCGATCTTTACGGCAAGGGCTATTCCGACTGCGTGCTCGCCGCCCGCATCCCGCTGCTGGAAAGCAACCCTGCGGCGGTCAAGGCGGTCATCAAGGCGCTGATGGTGGCGCAGTCCCAGGCCGAGTCCGATAAGCAGGCCGCCCTCAATGACACGGTCGGCAGCTACTACAAGACCTCGATGGAAGCGGCGACGGACGCTTCGGCCAAGCAGCCCATCGTGGTGGACCAGCGCGACCAGACGCAGTTCATCATCGACCGCGGCGTCTCCATGAAGGAGCTGGGCTACATCCAGAAGCTGCCGGACGCGGGCGCGTTCGACTGGAGCCTGCTCAACCAGGTCATCGCCGAGAACGGCACTCTCTACAGCTCGCTCCACCTGAAGTCGGCTGCCTGAAGTCCCTGAGTAAGAGAGAATACAATGACAATGACCACGAAGACCGGGATCGGGACCGTGGCTGAACAGGGGGACCGCGCGACCGCGCGGCCTTCCATCCCGCCGAAGCTTCGCCGGTACGGAGCGTCGATCGGGTGGGGCATCGCGTCCATCGGACTTTTCACCGCCATCTGGGAAATCCTGTGGGCGGTCGGCTGGGCCAACCCGCTGCTCCTGCCACCGCCGCATCTGTTCCTTCAGGACATCCCGGCAACGCTGGGATACTTTGCCCAGAAGAACGTGATCGGCAGCCGGGGCACCGGCAACGGGCTGACCGGCCTGCTGATGACCATCCTGTGGACGACCACCCGCGTCGTGCTGGGGCTGACGCTGGGCTTCGTGCTGGGTGTCGCGGTCGGGGCCGTGGTCCATTACGTGCGCATCGTCCGCAACCTGCTGCTGCCGACCATTCTGCTGCTGGCCCCGATCTCCCCTGTGGCATGGCTGCCGGTCGCGATATTCGTGTTCGGCATCGGCGACGTTCCGGCGATCTTCCTGGTGTTCATCACCGTCTTCTTCGCGATCGTGCTGTCCACCGTCTCCCAGTTCGAGAGCGTGCCGAAGAACTACCTGCACGTCGCCCGCATCATGGGGGCGAGCGAGGCGCAGACGTTCTGGCGCGTGATCCTTCCCGCCATCCTGCCCAGCCTGTTCATGACCCTGCGGCTCAACCTGTTCGCCGCCTGGATGGTCGTCCTGATCGCCGAAGCGGTCGGAGTGGGCACGGGACTGGGCCAGATCACCAGCATGGCGCGGGCGACCTTCAACGCCAAACTCGTCTTCTTCACCATGGCCATCATCGGCGTGCTCGGCTTCACCTTCGACTGGGCGTTGCGCTACGTCCAGAGCCGCATGCTGTGGTGGGTGGCACCGAACCAGGGAGGCAGGAAATGACCGAACCCGCCATCGCGATCCGCAACGTCGCCAAGACCTGGACGCCGGAAGGACGGCCCGCCGTCCATGCGCTCCGCAACCTCAACCTCGACATCCTGCCCGGCGAGTTCGTGGTGCTGCTGGGGCCGTCAGGCTGCGGCAAGTCCACGCTGCTCTACATGATCGCCGGGCTGGAAGGCGT
>DASQKT010000709.1:0-4590 GCA_035630415.1 Skermanella sp. | reverse complement strand
TAGCCTCGTCCTCCACCAGCAGGATCTGGAGTCTGGCGCCGTTCGCGGCGCCGCTGCCATCCGCGCCCGGCCCGGCAGCGGGAGGGATGAAAGCGCCGCCATGGCTAGTCCCCGCGCCAACCAGATAGTGCAGTGCCGGATGCATCACATCGAACTCCCATCGGAAGCGGTACGCTTTCCAAAGATATTCTTTACCACGTTACGCCGGTGGCAGGGAAACGGCAAATCTGGCGCCACCCGCTTCCGAAGTAGGGCCGAAAGAGAGGCTCGCACCCAGTTGCAGACAGAGCGACGTGACGATGGTCATTCCCAACCCGCCCCGCGAGGGCTGGAAGTCAGGCTTCAGTCCCGTGCCCTGATCCGATACGACCAGGATGTAGCCGCCGCCATCCTGGCGGTTGAACGTTACGCGGATGGTCCCTTCGGACCCTGTGGGATAAGCGTATTTGAAGGCGTTCGTAACCAGCTCGTTTACGATCAGGGCCAGCGGAATGGCACGATCGGTCGAGAACTCGGCCGGGTCGGCTTCGACTTCGAGTGTATATTCTTCTCCTTCCGACAACATGAAGTTCGACAAATCGTTGCACATACCATGCAGGTATTGGTCGAACTCCACGCTCTGGAGCTTGTCGGTCTGGTAGAGGCGCTGATGAAGCTGTGCGACGGTCGAAACCCGGTTATGGGCGTCGGCGAACTGCCGCCTTGTATCCGGATCCTCGATGCCGTCGCCCTGGAGCGACAGCAGGCTGGCGATCATGTGAAGGCTGTTCTTGACGCGGTGGTTGACCTCCCGCATCAGCATGTCCTTCTGCACGAGCAAGCCGTCCTTTTCAGCTGCCAGCGCTTGGATTTCCCGCAGCTTGCCGCTGAGTTCGGCAAGCTTGCGATGATGGCGGACGATCACCTCGTCGATGGTCTGGACGAGGCTTTGGGCGATTTCCAGGGTCCAGGGAGACCAGGGCTGGGAGTAGCAGCGCATCCGCTCCGTCCAGCGCTCGAACGAGCGTCGGGGCAGTATCCGCGTTTGACCGGCTTCGAAGCTGACCGGCTTGGACGGATCGCCACCCCAGGTTATCGTGCGAGTCACCTCCGGCCGGAACCACAACAGGGCGTCGCGACGGTCCGGGCCGAAGAAGACGGCCATCACGCCGCTGGCGATCCCGGAATGCTGGGCGAAGCGGCTGGAAATGCCGGCCAGATGGTCGGTTGCCACCGGTCCCCCTTCCGTGGACCGGGCTCGCAGCGTTTCCGCAAGGTCCAGGACCGTATCCGCTGGGGGCGTGTCACCCACCAGGCGGACTTCACCGTTGCGGATCACGGCGGCGCCGCCGGCATCGAACAGACGGGCCATCGTCACCGGTCCGCTGGTGAGCGCCGGAACGAAGTCGTCGGCGCCGGCCATCTGCTCCAGCAGCTTTGCGTGGGTCGCCACATGGTCCCGCCGCTCGTCCCAGTCCGCTCCCGTCTCGACCTCGGTCAGGCGCATGGCGAATGCATCGACCAGCAAGGTGACGGCCGTGCGCAGGGCGGGGGAAACCAGCAGCGGCTGGCGGTGGTGGCCGATCACCAGCCCCCACAGCCGGCCGTGCTTCATCACCGAAACGGACATCGAGCCGTTGACGTTGAGGTTCCTGTGATACTCCAGATGGATCGGCGAGAGCGCCCGAAGCCGTGCGAAGCTCAGGTCCAGCGGTCGGGCGCCGTTGTCCGTGCTTACCGAAAGCAGCGATACCGGCGCCGCATCACGGTCCGGGACGAACCGGCTGTGATTGCGGGCATAAAGGTCCCGTGCCTGCCGGGGGATATCGGACTCCGGGAAGTGCAGGCCCAGTAGGGAGGGTTCCAGATCGCCCGCCTTGTCCTCTGCGATGGCTTCGCCGTTCCATTCCGCATCGAAGCGATAGATCAGCACGCGCTCGAAACCGGACAGGGCGCGGATGGACTGCACCGTCAGACGTCCCAATTCGGCCAGCGAGGCCGCATCGCGCAGCCGGACCATGGTGCGCGGCAGCGCAGCCGGGAGATCTCCGGGAGTCGTCTGTTCCGCCTCCACGATGATCAGGCCGTTATGGCTGTGGACCGCGAAATCCATCAGGGCGCCATTGCCGGGCAAAGAAGCTGTCGTTCGAAACGGGTTCGCTCCGTCGAGTTCGCCCTTGCCGAAAGCGTCCCGGATTTCCGCCGCCAGTGTGTCGCCGATCAGAGCGTCCAGCGGCCGCTGCCGCAGATCGGCGGGTTCGATATCGAAAACGGTTAAGGCATTGGCGCTGTATGCCGCCAGCGTCCAGTCAGTGGAGTGCAGCGCCAGAAGCGCTCCATGGGGCTGGATGGCGCCGGGAATATGGATCGGCTCCCGCTCACACGATGTAAGATCGACACCCTGGGACGAGGCTAGCTGCTCCACCAGGGTACGGGCTCCCTCGCGGTCGAACTCGGGAGAGGGTTGGCGGGAAGACCCGGAAGCTTCGGTGCGGTGGGAGGAGTACATGCTCGTCCGAACAGAGTTTAGGCGTGATAGTGGATAACACGCTGGGAGGCGCGTTGTTCACTGCCGCAGCTTCCATTCGGACCAAAGTTCTAGCCTTCGTACTTGCGTAGATCTTCGATCACCTTGCCATCATTGGGCAAGGTGCCTGGAGTTACGATTTCAACTCTGCCTTTCAGCTTGGTCACGGCAGTCAGGCTTTCAGCCAGAGCTTCGGCGATACCGGCGCCTGCGTCGGCCGCTTCGGCTTTCAGGGTCATGGTGTCGGCGCCATCTGTCCTGTCCACGACCAGCCGGCCGCGCAGGACCTCCGGATGCCGTTTCAGGACATCGTCGATCTGTCCGGCATGGACGAACATACCCTTCACCTTGGTCGTCTGATCCGCCCGGCCCAGCCAGCCGCGAATGCGCCTGTTGGTCCGTCCGCAAGGGCTGGTACCGGGCATGAAGGCCGAAAGGTCGCCGGTCGCGAAACGGACCAGCGGGTAGTCCCGGTTCAGCACCGTTACCACGATCTCGCCGACTTCGCCGTCCGCTACCGGATCGCCGGTGCCGGGACGGACGATCTCGACAATGACGTGCTCGTCCAGGATCAGGCCTTCGCGGGCGGGGCTCTCATAGGCGACCATGCCGAGATCGGCTGTGCCGTAGCTCTGGAAGACCTCGAGCCCACGGTCCTGGTAGAACCGCTTGACGTCCGGCATGAAGGCGCCGCCGGTGACGTGCCCAAGCCGCAGCGAAGTCAGGTCGGCGCCGGTCTCGTCCGCCTTCTCAAGAATGATCTTCAGGTAGTCCGGCGTCCCGGCGTAGGCGGCTGGCTGTACCGCCGCGATCGCCTGGACCTGCAACTCGGTATTGCCCGTCCCGGCGGGGAAGACGGCGCAGCCCAGCGCATGGGCGCCGCTCTCGAACATCGAGCCAGCCGGGGTGAAGTGATAGGAGAAGCAGTTGTGCAGCACATCCCCCGTTCGTAGCCCGGTGGCGAACAGGGCACGGGCGAAGCGCCAATAGTCTGCCCGGCGGCCTTCCGGATCGAAGATCGGTCCGGGCGACGCGAATATGCGGGCGAGCCCTCCCGGCGGCACGGCGCTGAAGCCACCGAATGGCGGCTCCCGGCCCTGCAACTCCGTCAGGTCCGACTTCCGCGTGACCGGCAGCGCTGCCAGGGCTTCCCGGCTGGTGATCGACATCGGGTCGATCCCCGCAAGGATGAGGCCATAGGCCGGAGTGCTGCGCTGGGCGAGGTGGATCTGCTCCGGCAGGGCCGCCAGCAGCGCCGCTTCCCGCGCATCGGCCGAACGGGTTTCCAGATCGTCGTAGAAGCTGTTCGCCATGACTGTTCCCTGTATTTCCTGGAGCTGGTTTGTAGGACGGAAGTGGCTTACAGCCACCGCTTCCGGCGCTTGTAGCTCTTCAGGTTCTTGAAGCTGCGCCGCTCTTCGCCGCCGCCGCCGAGGTAGAATTCCTTGACGTCCTCGTTGTTGGCCAGTTCCTCGGCGGTGCCGTCGAGCACGACCTTGCCGGACTCCATGATATAGCCGTAGCTGGCGGCCTGGAGAGCCATGCGGGCGTTCTGCTCGACCAGCAGGATCGTGACGCCGAGGTCGCGGTTGATCTGGCGGATGATCGCGAAGACCTCCTTCACCAGCAGGGGTGACAGGCCCATGGAGGGCTCGTCCATCAGGATCAGCTTGGGCCGGGCCATCAGCGCGCGGCCGATCGCCAGCATCTGCTGCTCGCCGCCGGAGAGATACCCCGCGAGGCCGGTGCGTTCCTTGAGACGGGGGAAGTAGTCGTAGACCATCTCGATGTCCTGCCGGACATTATTGTCCCGGCGCGTGAAGGCGCCGAGCCGCAGGTTCTCCAGGCAGGTCATGTCGGAGACGATGCGGCGGCCTTCCATCACCTGGAAGATGCCGCGCCGGACGATCTTGTCCGGATCGATGCCGTTGATCTTTTCCCCGGCGAAGCTGATGTCTCCTCGGGTGACGGAGCCGTCCTCGGTCTTCAGCAGGCCGGAGATGGCTTTCAGCGTGGTCGATTTGCCGGCCCCATTGGCGCCCAGCAAAGCCACGATTTCGCCCTCCGGCACCTCAAGGCTGAGG
>DASQKT010000708.1:0-5277 GCA_035630415.1 Skermanella sp. | reverse complement strand
CTCTCCTCGGCACCACCATCCTGACGGGAGCCGTCGGGCTTCCGGCCAATGCCTTCGCCGCACCCCAGGCGATCTCCAAGGAGCTGCCCGGCAGCTTCGCCGATCTGGTCGAGCGGGTGACCCCGGCCGTCGTCAATGTTTCCACCGTCCAGGGCAATGCCGACGAGAAGCAGCCGCGAGGTCTGCCCGGCATGCCGGAGTTTCCGCCCGGCTCGCCGTTCGAGGAGTTCTTCAAGCAGTTCCAGGAGCAGCAGCGCGGCGCCCGCCCGAAGCAGCATGAGAAGCAGCAGGCGCTGGGCTCCGGCTTCATCGTGGATGCGGCCGGTTACGTCGTCACCAACAACCACGTGATCGACGGCGCCGAGGAGATCACCGTCACGACCCATGATGGCGCCAAGCTGGACGCCAAGCTGGTTGGGCGCGATCCGAAGACCGATCTGGCGCTGCTGAAGGTCGAGGCCGGCAAGCCCCTGCCCTATCTGGAGTTCGGCGACAGCGACAAGGCGCGGGTCGGCGACTGGGTGATCGCCATCGGCAATCCGTTCGGCCTGGGCGGTACGGTGACGTCCGGTATCGTCTCGGCCCGAGGCCGCGACATCCAGGCCGGCCCGTATGACGATTTCCTCCAGCTCGACGCGTCGATCAACCGGGGCAACTCCGGCGGTCCGACCTTCGACGTGCAGGGCCGGGTGATCGGCATCAACACCGCGATCTTCTCGCCCAACGGCGGATCGGTCGGCATCGGCTTTGCCATCCCGTCCAACCTCGCCAAGGGCGTCATCGCCCAGCTTCGCGAGACCGGAACGGTCAGCCGGGGCTGGCTGGGCGTCCAGATCCAGCAGGTCACCCCGGAGATCGCCGACAGCCTTGGTCTTCAGCAGCCCAAGGGCGCGCTGGTCGCCGACGTGACGGCCAACAGCCCCGCCGCCAAGTCCAAGGTCCAGGCCGGCGACGTGATCCTGAGCCTGGACGGCCGTCAGATCGATACGATCAAGGACCTGACCAGGATGGTGGCCGACAGCAAGACCGGATCGGACGTGACGCTGGAAGTGCTGCGCAAGGGCAAGCGGCAGAACATCAGCGTCAAGCTCGACCAGATGCCCGACCAGCCGAAGGTCGCGGCCGCCACGCCGGCGCCGGAGTCCAGCGCCACGTCCAGCCATACCGTCCTGGGCATGAAGCTGTCCAAGCTAAGCGAGCAGGCCCGCCGGAAGTATGGGCTGACGGAAGGCATCGAGGGCGTGCTGGTGGTCGGCACCGACGAGTCGCTGAGCGAGGTCAACCTGCGTCCTGGCGACGTGATCACTGAGGTCGGCAACGAGCGCGTCGCCGCCCCCGATCAGGTGGCCGAGAAGATCAAGGAGGCTAAGGAAGCCGGCCGGGGCGCCGTGCTGCTGCGGGTCAGCCGCCAGGGGACCGAGCAGTTCGTCGCGGTCTCGATCAAGAAGGCCTGAGTCGACATGAGCGGTGGCATGGGCGGAAACGTGGGCGGCGGGAACGCGGGCGGTGGGTTCGGCGACGGGCGTCCTCGGGAAGGATCTGGCGACAGACCGTTCTTCGGCTATGATGGAGCCATGAAGATACTGGTCATCGAAGACGACGCCCAGGCCGCCGCTTATCTGGTGAAGGGCCTGAAGGAGAGCGGCCATGTCGTCGACCATGCGGCCGACGGCAAGGACGGTCTGTTCATGGCGGGCTCGGAGAACTACGACGTGCTGATCGTGGACCGGATGCTGCCGGGCCGCGACGGGCTTGCCATCGTCGAGATCCTGCGCGGGGCCGGGACCGAAACCCCGGTCCTGTTCTTGAGCGCCTTGGGCAGCGTGGACGATCGCGTGCGGGGACTGCGGGCGGGCGGCGACGACTATCTGACGAAACCCTACGCATTTTCCGAGCTGCTGGCCCGCGTCGAGGCGCTGGGCCGGCGCAAGTCGGCGGCGGTGACGACTACCCGGCTTCAGGTCGGCGACCTGGAGATGGACCTGCTGGCCCGCAAGGTCAAACGGGCCGGCAAGCAGATCGACCTGCTGCCGCGTGAGTTCCGGCTGCTGGAATACCTGATGCGCCATGAGGGCAACGTGGTGACGCGCACCATGCTGCTGGAGAACGTCTGGGACTACCACTTCGACCCGCAGACCAACGTGATCGACGTCCATGTGGCGCGGCTGCGGCAGAAGATCGACCGGGAGTTCCCGACGCCGATGATCCATACCGTGCGCGGGGCGGGATACTGCCTGCGTGCCTGACTTCGCCCTGCTCCGGACGACCACCTTCCGGGTGGCGCTGCTGTATCTGGGGCTGTTCCTGGCCTCGGTGCTGGTGATCCTGGTCCTGATCTACTGGTTCACCGCCGGCTTCATCGAACGCCAGACCGACGAGACCATCGCCGCCGAGATAGCCGGACTGCGGGAGCAGTACCGGCAACGCCGGCTTCCCGGCTTGATCGAGGTGGTTAAGTCGCGCAGCGCCGTTCCCCGGACCAGCACGCTCTATCTGGTCGCGACGCCGACCTTCACGCCGCTGGCCGGCAACCTGTCCGACTGGCCCGACGCGGAGCCCGATCCGGAGGGCTGGATCGAGTTCGAGATCGCGGACGCGCCGGAAGCGCCTGACGGCGGCAGCCACGACGCGCGGGCCGTCGTCTTCACCCTGCCCGGCGGCTATCACCTGCTGGTCGGGCGCGACACGATGGAGCGCCGGCACTTCCAGGAGCGCGTCCTGATCTCGCTGGCCTGGGCCCTGCTGCTGACGGTCGGGCTAGGCGCCGCCGGCGGCGTGCTGATAAGCCGCAACGTCATGCACCGGATCGACGCCATCAACCGCACTACCCGGCAGATCATGTCGGGCGCCCTTCAGGAGCGCATGGCGGTCGCGAACAACGGCGACGAGCTGGACCAGCTTGCCGGCAACCTCAACGCCATGCTCGACCAGATCGAGCACCTGATGGTCGGCATGCGGCAGGTGACCGACAGCGTCGCCCACGACCTGCGGACGCCGCTGACCCGGCTGCGATCGCGGCTGGAGATCACCCTGGTCGAAGCCGCGACGGAGGACGAGTACCGCGCCGCGATCCAGGAGGCGATCAGCGAGGCGGACCGGCTGCTGGGCATCTTCGGAGCACTGCTGAGCATCGCGGAGGCGGAGGCCGGGACGATGCAGCGGAGCTTCCAGAAGGTGTCGCTGTCCGATCTGGCGCGGCTGATGGCGGACCTGTACGAGCCGGCCGCCGAGGAGTCCGGATTGGGCTTCGTCAGCGACATCAGGGCGGAGCCGGTCGTGCTCGGCAATCAGCAATTGCTGGCGCAGGCGATCGCCAACCTGCTGGACAATGCACTAAAATACACGCCCGCCGAGGGCTGTGTCACCTTGACCGTGAAGGGACCGGAAGGAGAGCGCGGGGCTTGCATTTCGGTGGCCGATACCGGGCCGGGAATCCCGGCGGAGCAGCGCGAGAGCGTGCTGCGCCGGTTCATCCGGCTGGAGGCCAGCCGCAGCTCTCCCGGCAACGGCTTGGGCCTCAGTCTGGTCGATGCGGTGGCCCGTTTGCATGGAGCACGGCTTGAAATGGACGACAATGGTCCCGGTCTGATTGTTTCCCTTGTGTTCCCCCGTATGGCTCCGGAGTGACAAGTTTCAGAAACACCTTGCCAGCGACTCGGCCAGCCTGTTACCCGTATGTGGAACGGGCGATTTCCGCCGGTCGAGGTGAGGATCAACCGCGCCGCGACCGCATGTTACTGACCATCATCCGCTGACCTGGGGCAGCGCATATCGATATGACCGACGAGACCCTTGTCCTTCGCCATCCCAAATTGATCAGCTTGTACGCGTTCTGGCTGGAACAATGCGCGGGTGCCCCGCTGCCCCTGGCTTCGGCGTTGAATCCGGCCGACCTCAGGCAATGGCTGGGCAACCTGCTGATCATGGACGTCGTCCGCAACGCCGACTTCATCTATTCGTATTACGGTCAGTCGTTCTCGGATTCGTTCGGCGAGGACCGGGTGGGCCAGTCGATCGAACGGCTTCCCGAAGGACAAAGCGACATCCTGCGGGCCGAATACGACCGGGTGCGGTCGGAGGCGAAGCCGGTGGTGCGCGTCTATTCGGCGGATTTCGACGGGGTCCCCTCCACCTGGGAGCGGCTGGTCCTGCCGCTGACGGAAGACGGCGAAACGGTCGGCAAGCTGCTGGTCGGCGCCTATAAGCTGGATCGGCCCCATCCGGTGACGGTGACAGCCCCCGGTTTTCCATAACCGGTCTTCCGCAAGTCCGGATTTTGCCGGCATCATCAGACAGGAGGCTCAGGCAGGAAACTGACTGAGCCTTTACGAACGTTTACCATTGGGAGACGGACCGGCGCTAGGATGCGGCCAGTGCGCCGCGCCGCCGGCGTTTCTTCGATTCTCTTTTTCCAGGCGTTTGGACGAGACCATGACTCAGCAGGAAAGCCGTCAGCCCATCGATGCGGCAATTTCCGACATCACGACCGCGGAGGAGTTCAATCTGGGTTGTGCCTTGAACAGGCAGCCCTTCAAGCTCCGCCCCGACGAATGGTCGGACGGCGCCGTGGAGTGGGTCCTGGAAATGAATCCCGGCCGTCCGAGCGCCATCATCGCCTATGGCACCGGGCAGCGCGAAGAACTGTACGCCGTGATCGCCGCCAATGCCTTCCTGGCCGGGGTGGAATGGGGCGAGGCCACCGCCAAGGCGCCGATGATCGGTCCGGATGACGACGAGGAGGAGAGCATCCTGGTCGCCGGGGCCGGCGACGGCGAGTTCGAGATCGAGGACAACGGCGTGCCGGTCGAGGACCTGATCCGCGATCCGGACGCGCCCTACGAACTCCCGCCCGTGGACCTGCTGGAGCCGGCCCCCCAGTCCGAGACGCTGACGATGGACGAGCTGTCGCTTGCCCATAACGCCCGCAACCTGGAAACCGTGCTGAAGAACTTCGGCGTACGCGGCGAGATCATGGAGGTGCGGCCCGGTCCGGTCGTGACTCTGTACGAGCTGGAGCCGGCGCCCGGCCTGAAGTCGTCGCGCGTGATCAATCTGGCGGAAGACATCGCCCGCTCCATGCGGGCGCTGACCGTGCGTATCGCCGTGGTGCCCGGCCGCAGCGTCATCGGCATCGAGCTGCCGAACCCGACGCGCGAGAAGGTGTTCCTGCGCGAGATGCTGGACTGCGACGCCTATCAGCAGACCGCCGCCAAGCTGGCGCTGGTGCTGGGCAAGGACATCGGCGGCACGCCGATCATCGTCGATCTGGCGCGCATG
>DASQKT010000707.1:0-9675 GCA_035630415.1 Skermanella sp. | reverse complement strand
CAGGAGCTGGCGGTGCTGGTGCAGATGGTCAAGCGGCTGGAAGACAGGCTGATGCTGACCGAGGACGGCGACAGGAGCAAGGAACGGGAAGGCGGGCCGGATCGCTCCTGAACGTGCTCCTGAACCTCGGCCGGCTTGCTGGCGTCACGAAACCGTTTGCCATATTGACGTGTTGGATGCGGGTGCCGGGCCGTCCTGGCTGGCAATTTCGGAATCGGCCTGGGGATCGGCCTGACAGGAGTTTTTCGCTTTGAGCGTTGGATTGATCGCACTCATCGACGATGTCGTCGGACTGGCGAAGATCGCAGCCGCATCCCTGGACGATGCGGCGGGACAGGCGGCAAGGGCCGGCGCGAAGGCGGCGGGGGTCGTGGTGGACGACGCGGCGGTCACGCCACGCTATGTCGTGGGACTAGCCGCCAACCGGGAACTCCCGATCGTCGGCAAGATCGCGCTCGGTTCCCTCAAGAACAAGCTGCTGTACCTGCTGCCGGCGGCACTGGCGCTCAGCCTGCTGGCTCCCTGGGCGATCACGCCGCTGCTGATGCTGGGGGGAGCCTTCCTGTGCTACGAGGGCGCGGAAAAGGTCTACGAGGCGATCTGGCCGCACGACGAGCACCATGAAGGCGCAACAGCGGCGGGAACGCCTGCCGAGCTTGAGGATCGCAGGGTCAAGGGAGCCATTCAGACCGATCTGATCCTGTCGGCCGAGATCATGGCGATCACCCTGTCCACAGTGGCGGAAACGACGTCCTCATTCTGGATGCAGGCCTTCATACTGGCCATCGTCGGTATCGGCATCACCGTGGGCGTCTACGGCGCGGTGGCGCTGATCGTGAAGGCCGACGATGCCGGGTTGTCCCTGGCGCAGAACGGCAGCCCCGTTTCCAGCCTGCTCGGCATGCGCGACACCGCCGGCGCGCAGCCGGGCGGGGCCGACCGCGCGATAAGCCCCATCACCAGGGGATTGGGGCGCGGACTGGTGATCGGGATGCCGTATTTCCTGAAGGCCCTCGCCATGGTCGGAACCGCCGCGATGCTGTGGGTCGGCGGCGGGATCATCATCCACGGGCTGGAGGAATTCGGCCTGTCCGGCATCGGCCACGCGGTCCACGGCATCGCCGAAGCCGCCGCCCACGCGCTGCCGGCCATGGCGGCCGCGGTCGAATGGCTGGTCGCGGCTGCCGCATCGGGAATATTCGGGCTGATCGTGGGAGCGCTGCTGATTCCGCTGGTCCATAACGTGGCGATGCCGGTGGTGGCGAAGTTCCGGGGAGCGAAGAAGGAACATGCCTGAGCTTGGCTCGACACTCAGGGTCCTCCACCCCGCTCCCGGCGTCGTGGCCTTCTACGATGGCCGGACCGAGGGCGTGCGGGCATGGTCGGCCGGTCCCAATTGGCTGGACGACGGAGCCTATGTCCTGGGCGTCTGCACCTATGCCGTGGTCAGCGGCAATGACGCGCTGGTCTACGACACCCACATCTCGCCGGCGCATGCGCGCGTCATCCGCGAAACGCTCGACCGGCAGGGCGTCACCCGAATACGGGTGGTGTTGAGCCACTGGCACCGCGACCATGTGGCGGGGAACGAAGTTTTCGCCGACTGCGAGATCATCGTCCACGCACTGACGCTGAAGGCGCTTCACGACAACCGCGAGGCGATGGAAGCTGGCGACCCGCCGATCAGGCCGCTGGTCATGCCGACGGCGACATACGAGGGATCGATGCGGCTGGAGGTCGGTGCGGTGCAGGTCGAACTCCGCCATGCCGACATCCATAGCCACGACGGGACCATCCTGCTGCTGCCGGAAACCGGGCTGATGCTGGCCGGCGATACGCTGGAAGATCCCATAACCTACGTCGCCGAACCGCACCGGCTGGAGATCCACCTTGAAAGCCTGCGGCGGATGGCTGAATGGCCGGTCAGCCGAATTCTACCCGATCACGGCGACCCGCAGGTCATCGCCGCCGGCGGCTACGGTCCCGGCTTCATCGATGCGACCAGCCGCTATGTTGGGAAGCTGCTTAAGTGCCGGGACGACCCCGCCCTGGCGGCGGCACTGCTTCGCGACTGGATCGCGGAGGATGTCGCGGCGGGGTCGGTCAACTACTTCCCGCCCTATGAAGAGGTCCACCGCCGCAACGTCGAGAGCGTTGTCGGCAGGGGCGAAGGGGAATAGCCGGACCTGTCGCGGCCCGGCCGTTCCCCTCGCCGTTCAGACCCTCTTGACGGTCTTGCGGTAGAGGTGCCACGTCGCATGGCCGAGCACGGGCATCACGATGGCGAGGCCGATGAACAGGGGGATAGACCCCAGCACGAGACCGGCCGTAACGATCAGGCCCCAGACCGCCATGGTGCGCGGGTTCTTCGCGACCGCCTGGACCGAGGTCCAGATCGCGGTGGAAACGCTCACCTTGCGGTCCAGCAGCAGGGGAAACGACACGACGCTGATGCTGAGCGCCAGAACCGCGAAGAGCAATCCGACGCCGCAGCCGAGCACGATCAGCGCCCAGCCGGCAGGGGTCGTGAAGACCTGATGCATCAGGGCTCCGATGGTGTCCGGAGTGCTGGAGCCCATCGTCATCGTGTAGATGAGCTGCGCCGCAAGCAGCCAGAGGCCGAAGACCGCGAACAGGATCACGCCGAGCGCCAGGATCGCGCCGAACGAGGGCGAGCGGAGCACGCCGAAGGCGTCCTGCCAGCCGATCGTGACGCCCTCCTCGCGCCGCCGGCTCATCTCGTAAAGCCCGATACCGGCGAAAGGCCCGATCAGGGCGAAGCCCGAGGCCAGCGGGAACAGGAGTTGCAGCATATCGCCGCCGAAGACAGCCCGCGCCAGCACGATACCGACGATCGGATATATCAGGCAGAGAAAGATGACGTCGGTCCGGTAGACACCGAAGTCCTCTACCCCTTTCCTCAAGGCGTCCTTGAGGTCTTCCACGCCGATCCGGCAGATCGCCGGAACCAGCCCGTTGATGTCTTCCTGATGGTAGACCGCGTGGCCTCCGGTGCCCAGGGCATGCGTGCCTTGTCTGAAGGTCTCTGATCCCCATTCCACAGGATTGCGGATGGTCATGTTCGTTCCTCCCGACTCGATGGTTCAAGCCTGGACGAATCATACGCCGATAACGGTACTATGGAATGATACCCAGAGTGGGTAGGACTTCCACCTATGGTTATTCGGTGGCGCCGCCGACCTCGGCGACCCGCTCGTCGGGCACGAACAGGTAGTTGCAATTGTCAGGATGATAAGGGACGTCGTAGTCGGTGGTTTCCAGCAACCCGGCGTTCGGCATCATGCGGAAGGACCGGTATCCACGCGCGGCGTTGAGGCTGAGCAGCCGGTCGGTCGCGGCCATGCGGCTACTTCGGATTTCCACCGCGACGGCGCCGTCCTGATCGATCCGGCTGACGCTATAGGGCAGGATCTCGATCAGGATAAAGGGACGGTGACGGGCGATCGTCCGCTCCAGACCTTCGAGCACGTCGGCCTCGGCTCCCTCGACGTCGACCTTCAGGATGGCGATTCTGTCGGGCGCCAGTTCCTCTATCACGCTGTCGCCGACGCGGAGCGGCACCATGCGGGAGATCGGCTGCCAGTCCGGCGGCCAGAAACCCTGGACGGTCGTCGCGCGCGGATCGCCGGGATGTTCCGACGTCATGGTGGCGAGCCGTTCGGCATCCGACAGCCCGATGGGCAGGATGCGGAAGGTGTCCAGGCCGTTGATCGAGATAAGCTGGTCCAGGTAATGGAGGCAGAAAGGCTGGACCTCGAATCCCAGATAGGGGCGGCGCCGGTCGTGGCGGGCGACTTTCAGAAGTGTCTGACCGAAATTGGCGCCGACATCGACGAACCATCCCTGGCGCAGCCTCAGCAGATGCCCGATCATCTGGTCGACGATCGGTTCGTGCTCGGTCAGGTTGGCGAAGCCATGGCCTTCCATGACCGGGACCTTGAGGGCATTGCCCTTGGCGGCGTCACCGGCGGCCTGGATGTCGAAGCGGCAGTGATAGCGCAGGAACGGCCAAGACAGGATCGCCAGCTTGACCTGATCGGCCAAGGTTTTCATCGCGGAAATCTCCCCGCTGTTTGGTCATCGCCCCCTGATAGCCAAACCGTACCCGACAGTGAAAGGCGGTAAAGGGTGTAGTCCGACCCTGAAGACCTGCGCTTCATTCCGTCCGCGCCCCCGTAGCCCTTTAGTAGTTGCCCGTCCAGACGGTTGAAAACCAAGGACATAGATGATTGTTTTTCTATCGATTCTTGGGCGGCAAATCGGCAATTCGCTTAAAAAGCCACCAAAATGTAAAGGGGTTAGTGGGGTGGAGACATGATCTCACGCCGTTCGCGCGGTGGGCCGATGCGGTGCCGTTCAACGATCTTGGGGAATTTGGGAAAGCTGGCGCTGGCGGCAATCCTTGCGCTCGGCCTTGCCGCCTGCGCCGACCGCGATCCGCCGGCGCCCTCCAACGTCCAGGTCCAGCAGCCCGTCACGCCGGACTACAAGATCGGTCCGCTGGACACGATCCAGATCTTCGTCTGGCAGAGCCCGGAATTCACGGTGACCGTGCCCGTCCGCCCCGACGGCCGCATCTCCACGCCGCTGATCGAGGACCTGGAAGCGACGGGACGGACGCCGACCCAGCTTGCCCGCGATATCGAGGAGAAGCTGAAGGTCTATGTCCAGGACCCGCTGGTGACGGTGATCGTCAGCGGCTTCGCCGGTCCCTTCGACCAGCAGGTCCGCGTCGTTGGCGAAGCGCTTCAGCCGCGCGCCATCCCGTACCGCGCCAACATGACCATGCTGGACGTCATGATCGAGGTCGGCGGCCTGACGGAGTTCGCGTCGGGCAACCGCGCGGTGCTGGCCCGTGGCCAAACCGGCAATCAGACGACCTTCAACGTCCGCCTCGACGATCTGCTGCGCGACGGCGACATCAGGGCCAACGTCCCGGTGCTGCCGGGCGATGTCGTCATCATTCCTCAGAGCTGGTTCTAAGGCCGTAAGACACCCGATGCCTCAACCCGGACGAACGGCATGAACGATCTGACGCTGAACATGAAAGAGCTGATCCGCCACTACGCGACCGAGCTTTGGGCGCGGCGATGGTGGGTGGTCGGCATCGTCTGGCTGGTCAGTCTGGCCGGGTGGTTCGTCGTGGCCCGGATGCCCGACATCTACGCTTCCAGCGCGCGGGTCTATGTCGATACCCAAAGCCTGCTGAACCCGCTGATGAAGGGCATGACCGTCCGCCCCGACATCGAGCAGCAGATCGAGATCATGCGGCGCACCTTGATTTCCCGCCCCAACATGGAGCAGCTGATCCGGCTGACCGACCTGGACCTGACGGTCAACAGCGAGGGTGCGCGCGAATCCCTTCTGTCGGGCCTGGAACAGCGTATCCGGTTCGCCGGCGAGGGCCGCCAGATCTTCAATATTCAGTTCGAGGATTCCGATCCGAAACTGGCCCATTCCGTCGTCCAGTCGCTGCTCCAGATCTTCGTCGAGCAGAATGTCGGCGACAGCCGGCGCGATATCGAGCGGACGCGGCGGTTCGTCGATACCCAGATCGCCGACTACGAGAAGCGGCTGCGCGACTCGGAGGCCCAGGTGGCGGAGTTCCGCCGGGCCAATGCCGAGGAACTGCGCTACAAGGACATCGTCAACGGCCGGCTCCAGACAGCGGAATTCGACCTCCGCCAGCTCGAGAACCAGCTTCAGGCCGGTACCTGGCAGCGCGACCAGCTCAAGACGCAACTCGCCGGCACGCCCGCGACTTTGGCGGGTGCGGACCCGGCGCAGGCAGCCGCCGCCCAGGCGTCCAGTGCGGCAGGCCAGCGGGTCGAGCAGTTGCGCCAGCAGTTGAGCGAGATGCGGCTGCGCTTCACGGAGCAGAACCCGTCGGTCGTCAACATGAAGCGGATGATCGAGCAGGCCGAAGCGGATGCTCGCCGGCAAACAGGCGGCGGCGCCCTGCCCAACCCGATGCGGAAGCAGCTCGAGGGGGAAATCCAGCGCCTGGACCTGGAAATCGCGTCGATCGGACGCCGGATCGAGCTGCGCAACAACGAGCTGGGCGAGCTGCGGAAGCGCCAGGACGAAGTCCCGGCGGTCGAGCTTCAGCTTGCCCAGATGAACCGGGACTACGGCGTGCTCCGGCAGAACTACGACCAGTTGATCGAGCGCCGGGAATCGATCCGGATGGCCGACCGGCTGGACAGCCAGACCTCCAACGTCGATTTCCGGGTGGTCGATCCACCGCTGGTGCCGACCCGGCCGAGCGGACCGAACCGCGCGCTGCTGTTCGGCGGCGTGCTGGGGGCGGCCTTCGCGGCGGCGCTGGGCGTGGTCTTCGTGCTGATCCAGTTGAAGGACAGCTTCTCCAACCCCAACCGCCTGCGCGAAGCCTTCGGCGTGCCGGTGCTGGGCAGCGTCAGCATGGTGCCTTCGCCCAAGCGCAGGCGCTGGAAGCGGGCCGAGGTATCGGCGCTGGGAGGTTCGGTAGCCGTCCTGCTGCTGGTGTTCGGCGGGTTGATGATGCTGTACCAGCCGGGCCAGCCCAAGCCGACCCTGTCGGGTCTGGCGGCCTCCGTGTTCGACCAGAGCAGGACCGGTTCTTGATCAGATCGAGTTGCCCATTGAGAAGGGCCTTTAAAGAAAAGCTCCGGAAGGGCAAGGCGGAATCATGGACCTGATCCATAGAGCGGTGCAGCAGTCCAGTACGGCCCGGCGCGAGGTTCCGGCGGTGGAACCGGTCTGGGAACAGGCGCCGGCAGCACCCCGGCTGGCGCCGCTGGCCCCTCCTCCGCTGCCGTACAACGAGGTCCGGATCGATCCGGACCGGCTGCGGGAACTGGGACTGGCCGGGGTGAACGACCGCCGGTCCCGGCTGGCGGAGGAGATGCGGCTGCTCAAGCGCCGGCTGATCCAGAAGATGAACCCGCTGGCGAGCGAGGCCGAAGGCAGGACCAACCTGATCCTGGTCACCAGCGCCGTGCCGGGCGAGGGCAAGAGCTTCATTTCGCTCAATCTGGCGCTCAGCTTCGTCGCGGACGAGCATTTCGACGTGCTGCTGATCGACGCCGACGCGATGCGCCCGACCATCCTGACGATGCTGGGGCTGCCGCCCGCCCGTGGGTTGTCGGACCTGCTGATGCACCCGGAAATGGACCCGGCGGAGGTCCTGCTGCACGACCCCGACCTGCGGCTGACCATCCTGCCGCCGGGGGGAGAGGTGTCGTCGGCGACCGATCTCTACGGCGGTCCGCACATGAAGGATCTGGTGAAAAGGCTGGGCCGCGCCAAGCCGAACCGGATCGTGATCCTGGACGCGCCGCCAGTGCTGGCCACGACCGAGCCGATCATGCTGGCCCACATCGTCGACGAAGTGCTGATGGTGGTGGAGGCCGACAAGACGGCGCATTCCGCGATCAGGTCGGCGCTGGACCTGCTGGAGCCGTGCGACAACCTCAGCCTGATCCTGAACAAGGCGGCAGGGTCCAAGAGCACGGAGCAGTTCGGCTCCTACTATACGCCGGGCTTGCGTGGCAAGACGGCGGGATCACCGGCATCACTCCCGGCACCGCCCAAAGAGAAGGCATAATGAGACGCGTCAGGCCACGCCGGCGGGCCGTGCTGCCCGTCGCGGCGCTGCTGGCGTTCGCGGAGACCGTCGTTCCGGCCAATACCCCCGCCAACGCGCAGAACATCCGAGTCGAGCGGAATGCCGGGTTCGACGTGACGCTGACCGACAACCTGAACCTGGAGCCGGACGACCGGGCCGACAGCGCGCTGATCCTGTCGCCCTTCGTCGGGTTCAACGCGCGGGGCGCCGGCGACAGGGTGGACTTCGCCTTCAACTACCGGCTGACGATGGACACGATCCTGTCGAAGGACAGCGAGGTGAACTTCCGCAACGACTTCATCGGCTTCGGCAGCGCCGAGTTGATCGACGACATGCTGTTCGTCGATGTCACCGGCTCCGCCAGCCAGCCGCTGATCGACGCCGGTGGGCGGACCTCCACCAGTCCGTCGGTCGGGCGGTCGAGCAGGACCCAGGTGGCGGCGGGCTCGATCAGTCCATACCTGCTGAACAACTTCGGCAACGTGGCGGAAAGCGAGCTGCGCTACCGGTATTCCTATACCTTCGTCGGGAACGACCAGATCGGCGACAGCACGACCAATTTCGGTTCGGCACGGCTTTCGACCGGGCGCATTTTCACCGCCGTCAGGCTGGACGCCATCGCGGAATCGGAGATCACGGATTCCGAGAGCCCGACCGGCGACATCGACCGGACGACGTTCCGGCTGAACGGCCAATACCCGATCATGCGCCAGTTCTCGCTGCTGGGATCGGTCGGCTACGAGACGATCGACACCAACTCGCTGAACGACGACCCGGACGGCTTGCTGTGGTATGCCGGCTTCTACACCCGGCCGGGACCGAAGACCGAGCTCCGGCTGACCTATGGCGAGCGCTACGGCGAACCCGACATCAACGGCTCGCTGACCTACCGGATCACGCCGCGCCTGACCTTCCAGTCCAGCTATACCCATGTGCTGGAAACGACCCAGCGGCAGTTCAGCAACTTCCTGTTGACCGTTGACGACACCGGCCAGTTGGCCGATCCAATCACGGGATTGCCGGTCGATATCACCGATCCGGGCTTCGGCTTGGCGACGGAAGCCTATACCGCCAACCGGTTCCAGTCGTCGCTGATCGGAAACTACGAACGCAACACCGTGACTTTAGCCGGTTCCCATGAGGAGCGGGAGTACGACATCCGCCCCGGCGAGCGCTATATTTCCGCCCGGCTCGGGTGGACACGGCGGCTCTCGCCCTATACCAATCTGTTCGCCGGCGTGGGCTGGCGCCGGACCGATATCGGCGGCGATGCGACGACGACGCCCGCCACAGGAACGGTGTTCGGCACCACGGCGCCCGAAAGCGACACCTATAGCGGCAGGGTCGCCCTGACGCAGACGCTGGCGAAAGACGTTTTCGGCAATATCTCGTTCGGCCACACGACGCGCGTCGCGGATCAGGCGAGCGACGAATACACCGAGAACTCCCTGACCTTCGGCGTACGGATCGTGTTCTGATGTTCGAGGACTTCTATAAACTGGTCGGTCCGCCCTTCAAGCTGGGTCCGGACCACCGCTTCTTCTTTCCGAGCAAGAACCACGACAAGGCCTTGTCGTACCTGCGCTATGGGCTTCAGCAGGACGAAGGCTTCATCGTGGTCACGGGCGACATCGGCGCCGGCAAGACCACGCTGGTCAGCCAGCTTTTCTCCGAGTTGGACAAGACGCGCTTCCTGGCGGCCCAGATCGTCACCAGCAACATCGATGCCGACGATGCCCTGCGGATGATCCTGTCCGCCTTCGGCGTGACGCCGCACAGCAACGACAAGGCGGCGCTGCTGCGCTCATTTGAGTCTTTCCTGATGGCCCAGCACCGGGCTGGACGGCGGGTCCTGATGGTGGTGGACGAGGCGCAGAACTTGCCGACCCGCACCATCGAGGAACTGCGGATGCTGTCGAACTTCTCGGTCGGCGGCCAGTCGCTGTTCCAGAGCTTTCTGGTGGGCCAGCCGCAGTTCAAGGAAATGCTGGCGGACCCGTCGCTGGAGCAGTTCCGCCAGCGGGTGATCGCATCGTACCACCTGG
>DASQKT010000706.1:0-2278 GCA_035630415.1 Skermanella sp. | reverse complement strand
CGTCAGGAAATAGGGCGACAGCAGCGACAGGACGCAGGCCAGGACGATAGCCAGGACGAGCATGCGGATTTCAAGCCGTCCGGTCAGCTTGCGGAAGGTGCCGGCGGTGCGTTCTCCGGCGGTCTGGGTCATCAGCGTCATAGTCTCCGGTCCAGCAGGCAGATCACAGTGAGGCGGCGAGCGCTTCGACGCGCCCACGGATGGTTTCGGGTGACGGGGCTTTGGCATGGGCGGGAAGCGTCAGTCCGACCCAGCCCATGTCGTGGCCGCGCGCCGTGCGGAGCGGCAGCAGCATGGTTGAGCGCTGGCCGTCCGCCTCGGGGACGAAGATCGGTTCGCGGTTCCTCAGGGCGGTTGGAATCCGGGTCTCGGCAATGGCTTTGGCGTCGCCGGTGGCGAACCCCGGATCGGCAGAGGCAGCCGTTCCCACCAAGTTAAGGCAGATCATTCGGTCGTGGTCGAGCAGCGCCCAAAACCCTGCCCCGCCGGTTTCGGTGCTGAGGTTCCTCAGCATTTCGGTGTTGCGCGCCATCGAGGTGCGGGGCGCCGCGAGCAGAGTCAGTTTTTCCTCGTCCAGCAGGTCCGCCGACAAGTCGGCGATGCTGGCGCCGTCGCTGATGACGACGATGCGGTCGGACAGTCCGATCAGTTCCTCGAAGTCGGAAGACACCACGACGACGGCGACGCCTTTGGCTGCGACATCGCGCAACAATTGGTAGATCGACTGGCGCGTCCCGATATCGACTCCCTTGGTCGGCTCGTCCAGGATCAGCACCTTGGGGTTGAGCAGTAGCCAGCGGGCGATGATGATCTTCTGCTGCATTCCGCCGGAGAAGTTCAGCATGTTGGCGTCGAGCAGCCGGTCGGCCGGCAGGCCCAGGCTCGCCAGCAGGCGGTCGATGTCCTTTTCCCGGCTGCGGTAGCCGAGGCCGAAGCCGCGATGCGCGCCGAGATGAGCCAGCAGCAGGTTCTCCTTGACCGACAGGTCGGGGACGATGTTCTGGCTGCGGCGGTCCTCCGCGACGAAGCCGATGCCGGCCCGCACCGCCTGCGCCGGCTTCCTCGGGTTGACGATCTTGCCGCCGACCGTGATGGCGCCGGCGCTGCGGGGGCGGAGGCCGAAGATCGCTTCCACCGTCTCCGAGCGCCCGGCGCCGACCAGACCGCCGAGGCCGAGGATTTCGCCTTCGTGGACCGCGAAGGACACGTCGCGCACCAGGGGCGGCGATTTCAGGCCGGTCACTTCCAGGGCGACCGGAGCGGCCGGTTTACCGGTAGTCGCCGGCGCGCGGTTATAGATGCCGCCGAGGTCGCGGCCGACCATGTGGCGGATCAGCTCCGCTTGGGTCAGCGACCCGGTCGGATGGGAGGCCAGCACCGTGCGGCCTTCCCGCATGATCGTGACGCGGTCGGTGATCTCGAACACTTCCTCCAGCCGGTGGGAGACGAAGATCAGGCCGGTCCCGCCGCTTCGAAGGCGGGTCATGATGTCGAACAGCCGGTCCACTTCGATCGGGCTGAGCGAGGCGGTCGGCTCGTCGAAGATGATCAGTTCGGCCCCGACGCCGAGCGCCTTGGCGATCTCGACAAGCTGGCGCTGGGCGGCGGACAGGTGCCGGACCTTGATGTCGAGCGGCAGGACGTTTTCCTGGCCGAGGGTCGCCAGCAACTCGGCGCCCCGGCGGTGGAGGCCGGCATAGGAGATGCCGGCGCCCTTGCGGCCGAGTTCCGGCAGGAAGATGTTCTCGGCCACCGACAGGTCGGGGACGAGGCTGGTTTCCTGCATCACGATGGCGATGCCGTGGTCGAGCGCGTCGCGGGTCGAGCGCAGCCGGAGCGGCTGGCCGCGATAGACCAACTGGCCCTCGTCCGGGATGACGTGGCCGGTGATCACCTTGGACAGCGTCGATTTGCCGGCGCCGTTGGCGCCGAGCAGGCCGTGGACCTTTCCCGGCAGCAGCTCGAAATGCGCGCCGGCCAGCGCCCGCGTGCGGTCGAAGGTCTTGGCGATGCCGGTGGCGGTCAGCAGCGGATCGCGGATGGTCATGGAATTCCGTCTCCAGAGAGGACGCCCCGGTCTGGGGTGGCCGGGGCGTCGGTCGGCGAGGGGCTACTTCACCTCGTTGGCGAAGACGGTCTGCTTCACGACGGGCAGTTCCTTGTCGATGTTCTCGCTGGTGACGGTCAGGATCGGGACGGAGATTTCCTTTTCCACGCTTTGACCCGCGATGTGGCTCATCATCGCCTCGCCCGACTTCTGGCCCATCAGGTAGGGCTA
>DASQKT010000705.1:0-5408 GCA_035630415.1 Skermanella sp. | reverse complement strand
ACACCCAGATGCACGCCCAGCACCAGCGTCAGCAGCGGCGCTATGACGAAGTTGGGTACCGCGATCCCGACCATCGCCGCACCCATCACGCCATAGTCCAGGCCGGAGTTCTGGCGCAGCGCCGCGAAGGCGCCCAGCGCCGTCCCGATCACCACCGCCAGCAGCATGGCGGTGCCGCCCAGTTGGAGCGAGACCGGAAAGCCGCTCCAGATCAGCTGGGTGACCGAGAAGTCCTTGTACTTGAACGACGGCCCGAAATCGCCTTGGAGCACCTGCCCCAGATAGCGGACGTATTGCAGCGGCAGCGGCTCGTCCAGATGGTACACGGCGGCCAAATTGCGCTCGATCTCCGCCGGCAGCGTCCGTTCCCCGTCGAACGGCCCGCCCGGCGCCAGCCTGACCAGGAAGAAGGTGATGGTCAGGATGACCAGCAGCGTCGGGATAGCGCCGAGTAACCGGCGCGCGGCATAGGTCAGCACGATGGATGGACCTTATGAAAGCGGGATCACTTCTCGACGCGCAGGTAGCGCGTCGGGTGCCAGTCCATCAGGTTGTCCTGCCAGCCCTTGACGCTGTCGGAAACCATGTGCTGCTGGGTGTAGAAGTAGATCGGGATGATCGGCATGTCGGCCAGCAGGGTCTTTTCCGCCTCGGCCAGCAGCTTGAAGCGGGCGGCGGGGTCTTTCTCGTTGGCGGCCTTGTCGGCGGCCTGATCGTAAGCCTTGTTGCTGTAGCCCGCCGGGTTCTGCTCGCCGATGTCGCCGCGCAGCAGTTCAAGGAAGCTGTAGGGATCGACGTAGTCGCCGATCCAGGCGGCGCGCATCACTTCGAACTGCTTCTTGTTGCGGCTTTCCAGGTAGACCTTCCACTCCTCGTTCCGGAGCGAGGTCTCGACGCCGAGGAACTGCTTCCACATGCCGGCGATGGCGATTGCGATCTTCTTGTGGTTGTCGTTGGTGTTGTAGAGCAACTCGACCTTCAGCGGGTTGCTCTTGTCGAAGCCGGCATCGGCCAGGATCTTCTTTGCATCCGCCACGCGGGTCTTCTGGTCGGTCCCCGCCCAGGAGACCTGCTGCTGCTCGTAGCCCGGCACGCCGGGCGGGACCCAGCCATAGGCCGGAAACTCGCCGCCCTTGGTAATCTGCTTGATCAGGACATCGCGGTCCAACGCCATCGCCAGCGCATGCCGGAGCTTCGGGTTGCTCTTGAACGGCTCACGCGTGACGTTGATGCCGTAATAGTAGGTGCCGAAATAGGGCGAGTTGCGGAACTGGCCGGCCATGTTCTGCTCGAGCCAGGGGATCTGCTCCTGCGGCACGTCGTAGGTCGTCTGAAGTTCGCCGGCCCGGAACTGCTTCAGCTCGGTGCCGTATTCCTCGACCGGGTAATAATAGACCGTGTCGATCTGGACGCTGGCGGCATCGCGGAACTTCGGGTTCTTGACCGCCTTGATGTGGCCCTGCGGCACCCATTCCTGGATCGTATAGGCGCCGTTGGTGACGATGTTGCCCGGCCGCGTCCATTCCGGCCCGAACTTCTCGATCGCCTGCCGAGGCACCGGATAGGCCGAGTGGTGCATCAGCATCTGGAGGAAATAGGCGGTGGGAGCCCGCAGCGTCACCTTCAGCGTGTGGTCGTCGACCGCTTCCGCTGCAAGCCGGTCCTTGGGCATCTCGCCCTTGGTGATCTGCTCGGCGTTCCGGATCGGCCACAGGATGAAGGCGTAGTTGGACGCCGTCGCCGGATCGACCATCCGTGCCCATGAATAGATGAAGTCCGTGGCCGTCAGCGGCGATCCGTCCGACCAGACGGCGTCGGGACGGAGCTTGAAGGTATAGGTCAGGCCGTCGTCGCTGACCTGCCAGCTTTCCGCAACGCCGGGACGAAGGGTGCCGTCGGGGCCGGGATGGACCAGTCCTTCGAAGATGTCGATCTGGATGAAGGATTCGGGCACGCCGGTCGAAATGGCCGGGTCCAGCGACTCAGGTTCCGCGCCGTTGCCGCGTTTCAACACTATCTCCGCCCGAAGAGAAGCGGCCGCGGGTAAAGTCAGCGCCAAGGCAAACCCGGCACATGTCAGGAATTTGCGAAAATTCCGCATGTCGTGAAGCTCCATGTTCATTGGGTCCGGTCAATGCCGCCCTTGTTAACCTTAACGTAAGGCAGCGTAATCCGTGGCGGCAACGGCTTTTCAATCGGGCCGGTCACTCGGCTGTGAATTAGCAACTATCTTTTGTGGTGACCGGCATCTTGGACGATTCGAGCCTGTTTGAGGTTATCCAGGCATTTCATACGTTAGTGCGGTGAATGCCTCCTATTGCAGCTCCCCAACCCCTAAGCCAGACGCCCATGCAGCCTCCGCCCGAGCCGAACTGCCCGACCCAGCACCTCTTTCACGATACCAATCCGGCGTCGCCCCTGCTGGTGCCCGGCACGACCTGCTGGCGGCTGGAGCGTGCCGAGCGCGTGGCGTTGATCGTCGATGCCGCCGACTATTACGCCGCCGTCAAGGCGGCGATGCGGAAGGCCAAGCGGTCGATCATCCTGCTCGGCTGGGATTTCGACACCCGTGTCGAACTGGAAAAGGACCCGCTGGACCCGAAATTTCCCAACCGGTTCGGCGACTTCCTGGAGCGGCTGGTGGCGGATAATGCCCAGCTCGAGATCCACGTCCTGAAATGGGACTTCTCGATGATCTTCGCGCTGGAGCGCGAGATCTTCCCGACCGCGCTGATGGACATGATCACCGATCCGCGCGTCACCTTCCGCGTCGATGGGGAACATCCGGCCGGCGCCTGCCACCACCAGAAGCTGGTGGTGATCGACGACGCGCTGGCGTTCTGCGGCGGCATCGACATCACGGCCAACCGCTGGGACACGCGCGGCCACATCGATCACGACACCCGCCGCCGGCGGCCCAACGGCGACCTCTACGATCCGTTCCACGACATGATGATGGCAGTCGATGGCCCGGCCGCCGCTGCCCTGGGCGAACTGGCGCGCTACCGCTGGCGGCGCGGCACCGGAGAGCCGCCGATCCCGCCGGTCACCAGCCCGTCGGACCCTTGGCCCGACCACCTCGCCGCCGACTTCGAGAACGTCGAGGTCGGCATCGCCCGCACCTTTCCCCGCCATAACGAGCAGGCCGAAGCGCGGGAAGTGGAAGCCCTCTACACCGCCTCGATCGCGGCGGCTCGCCACAGCATTTACATCGAGAGCCAGTACTTCACGGCGGAATGCGTCGGTCAGGCGCTTCTGGCCCGGCTGGGCGACCCGGACGGTCCGGAGATCGTCGTGGTGACACCGAAGAACTGCCCCGGCTGGCTGGAGGAGGAATTGATGGGCCGGGCGCGCCGGCATCTGGTCAATCGCCTGCGGAACGCCGATACCCATGGCAAGTTCGGGATCTACGGAGCGGTCACCCCTACCGGCGTGCCGGTCACGATCCATTCCAAGACGGTGGTGATCGACGACCGGCTGCTCCGGATCGGCTCCAGCAACCTCAACAACCGGTCGATGGGCTTCGACACGGAATGCGACCTCGCGGTGGAGGTCATAGCTGGCACACCGGACGAGGAAGCCCGGCGCGCCGCCATCGTCCGCTACCGCGACGGGCTGCTGGCCGAGCACCTGGGCCTGCCGCCCGAGGAGGTCGCCGCCAAGCTGGCGGAGACCGGTTCGATGATCCGGACGATCGAGCATTTCCACGATCCCGAGCGCCGCCGGCTGGAACCTGTCAGGGTCAACGAAGTTGACGGTGTCGATACCTTCATCGCCGAAACCCACCTGTTCGATCCCGAACGCCCGATTACCGCCGAGGAACTGACCCGCCAGATCATGCCGGACCTTGAAAAGCCGACGCCCAAGCTGAAGTTCGGCATGGCGGTGGCGCTGATGGCGCTTCTGCTGGCGGGGCTTGCCGCCCTGTGGCGCTTCACCGATCTCAGCGAGCTGGCGACGGTGGACGGCATCCTGGACTGGGCGCAGAGCCTTGCGGCGATGCCGCTGGGGCCGCTGGTCGCGATAGCGGTCTACGTCGCCGGCGGGTTCGTCATGTTCCCGGTCATGGTGCTGATCGCGGCGACGGCCATCGCGTTCGGGCCGCTGCTGGGGTTTCCCACGGCCTTGGCCGGGTGCCTTGCCAGTGCGGCGGCGCTGTTCTGGGTCGGGCGGCTGGGCGGGCAGCGGTGGGTCAGGCGATTCGGCGGGCGGTTCGTCAACAAGGTCAGCCGGAAATTGTCCGATCAGGGTATCCTGGCGGTCGCGGTGATCCGCGTCATACCCGCCGCACCCTTCAGCGTGGTGAATGTAGTGGCGGGCACGTCCCATCTGCGGTTCACTGACTACATGATCGGGACGGCGCTGGGCATGGCGCCCGGCACGCTGGCCTTCAGCCTGCTGGGCAGCCAGCTGGAGCGGACACTGAGGGAGCCATCGGCCACCAGCATCGCGGTCGCGATCGGGATCGCGGTGGTGGCCGCCAGTCTGGGCTGGGCCGTCAACAAGCTGCTCGGCCGCAAGGCCGGCGGAACAGATAAAGCAACGGCAAGAGCGGGGTAAGGATAGCGTGGCTGATTTGCCAGACAACACCATCACCAGAACCGACACTGAGACCGGAAGCGGGATCGAGCCCGATGCCGAGGGCGTCGATGTGCGCGACGAGCGGCCGGGCGAAGCGCCGGCCGGGCTGAGTTCCTTTCGGATCGCAACCTACAACGTCCATAGCTGCGTCGGCATCGACGCCAAGTTCGCGCCCAGCCGCATCGCCGCCGTCGTCAAGGCGCTGGAGGCCGACGTGGTCGGGCTTCAGGAGGTCGGGTGGCATCACAGGGGTGAAATCGGCCTCGACCAGTTCGAATACCTGTCGCGCGAGACCGGCATGAAGGCGTGGCCCGGCCCGACCAAGCACCATGAGCGCGCCCATTATGGCAATGCGCTGCTGAGCCGGCTGCCGGTGCTGGAGGTCCGTCCGATGGACCTGTCGCTGCCCCACCGCGAACCGCGCGGCGCCATCGACGCCGATATCCAAGTGGGCGACAAGGTGGTCCGGGTGATCGTGGCCCATCTCGGGCTCGACCCGTGGGAGCGCAACGCCCAGATCACCCGCGTCCTTCATACGATGGAGCGTGGTCCCGCGCGGCCGACCGTCTTCATGGGTGACCTCAACGAGTGGCGGCCGCGCTCGCCCCGGATCAAGCGGCTGATGCACAGCTTCGCCGACTGCGCCGCTCCCCGCAGCTTCCATGTCCGGATGCCCACATTGCGGTTGGACCGCATCTTCGTGTCGGAAGGGCTGGTGCTGTCGAACTACGATGTCGTCAAGACGGTCCTGACCAAGCGGGCATCGGACCATCTCCCGGTCCGCGCGACCGTAGCATTGAAGAACTGACGGAGTCGGTGGCCGTATC
>DASQKT010000704.1:0-14138 GCA_035630415.1 Skermanella sp. | reverse complement strand
TCGATCTCCCGCGCGACGAGCTGGCCCAGGTCCTTCAGGTGGACGTGGCCGGGCACGAACTGGGTGAAGGAGTTGGCGATCGCGACGATCGGCTTGCCGAAGTCGCCGTCCTTCATGCCGGTGGCTCGCCACAGGCCGCGGGCGCCGGCCATGTTGCGGCCGTGGGTTGAAGTCCTGGAACGAAGGTGGGGCATGAGGGTCCTCTGCATGGTCGCCGGTGTCGCGGCGCGGTCTGAAAGATCGGGTAGGGGCCACGGACGGCGCGGCGGGATAATAGACGCCGGTGGCGGATGCGGCAAGAACGTGAAGCCGGTCGCGGCCCCCGCCTTTTTTCAGATCAGACCTGCTTCGGATCTGGCTCGGATATGGCTCAGACCTGCTTGAGCTGGGACAGATCGACCGACCCCTTCTGGCTGGTGAAGGTCAGGGACGAGCCGCCGCCGCCCTGCTGGGACACGCCGCCGATCTGGTGGTCACCGCTGTCGTAGGTCGTCAGCTTGCCATCCCGCTCGATCAGCAGGCGCTGCTTGTCGGGGAAGAACGCGTAGCGCATCCCATTCTGCGATCCGCTGGTGGACGGCTGGCCGAGGTCTTCGGGCCACCACTTTTCTCCCCCGCTCATCGGCTCCATGGGTTTCATCGGGGCCATCGGCTTCATCGGCTTCATCGGTTCCATGTCGGGTTTCTCCTGCTGTTTCGTGGAGACAACACCTGAGATCGGGCAAGGGGGACCGAAATGCATGCTGCCGTGTTATTGCATGCCTGATATCGAATTTTTGCAGGTCGCCATCTTGAAGCGGGTGATGGCTCCCCCATCTGATGTCTTGTCTCGGGTCCGGGCCCCTCTGGCGGAAGCGATACCAACGCTTCCGCGATGTCGGACTCCTTGTGATGAAGCTTTCGTGCTCTATCGAGGAGGACCCCTTCCATGCACTACATCATCCATCCAGATCATCTCTCCGCCGCGTTCCAGCATCCGCGTCGGGAGAGACGCTCCGGACCGCTCGCGCGCCGCCGCTTTCATGTGCGGGGCGATGCCGGCCAGCCGATCGTATCGCAGGCCGCGTCGCCGGCCGTGCTTGGCGGTGCTGCGGGCGACCCTGTCGCCGACTACCGCAACGTGCTGGTCGCCTTGTGGGCGGGCCGCCGTCTCGGCCTTGGCAGGCTCGATACCCTGCGCTACGCCCGCGACCTTCTGATCGCCGACCGTCAGGAACCCGGCTTCGGCGATGTCGTGCGCAAGGTAGCGGCCGATCTCCGGCGGGCCGGTCTGATCGCCTGCGCGCGGGAGGCTCGGCGTCAGGTGATGGCCGCGCAGAACGTTGCGATGCGCGGCCTGCTTTCGCCGGCATAGCCGGCTGGCCGCCCGATCCGCATCCTTGGAAAAATTTCAGGTAAAGGGAGGCTGCAATGACGGCCAGATCGTTCACTGCCGACCAGATCGGCGCTCGCCTGCGCACGCTGCGCGATCTTCACCGGCGCTATGACCATGCGGCCGACACCGAGTCCAGCCGCCGTTTCCCCGACGGGCTCCGCCTCAAGCGCCTCAAGGTATCGCGTCTCGCCGTGAAGGATGAGATCGCCCACCTGGAGAGCCGGCTGGTGTCCTGCCCTTGAAGGTGGAAGAGACCAGATCCAGAAGGGTATCCGCCGCTACGGGCTTGATGAGAATCTCAGTCGCGAATTCCCGTGCTTCCAGACTGGCCCTCTGATAGTCGGCGGTGACGAAGATGATCGTCACGCCCAGGGGCGCCAGTTCGGAAGCGACGGAGATGCCGTCGATCGACCCTTTCAGTCCAATATCCATCAAGGCCAGATCGGGCAGATCCTGGTAGGCAAGTTGCAGCGCCTTTTCGCCCGTCTCGGCAGGGCCGATCACGGCATAGCCCGCCGTCGTCAGCAGCGACGCCCATCCCATGGCGATCAGGAGATTGTCCTCGCAGATCAGGACGCGGAGGTTCCTGTCGGACTCCGCGTCGGATATGGAGTTCAAGGCAGTGGGCGTCATGGCATGACCTCCTTCAGGGACAGTTCACCATGACCTCAAATGATTAATCTAATATTAACCATAACAAATTTCTCATGAAACCAACCTTGGGGAACTTGCCTGAAGATCCCTCTTCTTTTTCAAGTAGACAGAATAGTCTAAGGACTGGAAGCTTCATGAGAAAAGTTACATCCAAGACTATATTAAGGGGAAAATGATCCGATACAGCTTCAAAAGCGCAAGAAGAATGATCATAATAGTGCTCGCTTTATAAAGTGATTTTCAGAAGGCGGACCGGCAATGGGCATCGCGACCCCTGATCGCACTTTGCTGACGCCGATCGTGATGGCAACATTCGATTACTGGACGAGCAAAGTTCGCAATCGAACTATGCCGGCGAGACGTGATCTCGATCCTTGTGAAATCCCCAGTCTCCTGCCCTGGCTGATACTGACGGATGTCTTCGACAACCCGCTGGATTTCCGCTACCGCCTGATCGGCACTCAGATCGTAGCGCAGGCCCGCCGCGACCTTACCGGCAAACGATTTTCGGAACTGGACCATGCGGGGCCGGGCAGCACGGTATGGACCGACAGGCTGAAAGTCGTGGAGACGCGGCGGCCCGTGTTCTCGGCACCGCCGTACTGCGGCCCGAAGGCCGGCATAGCAAGCGTTTCCGGAATTCACCTGCCGCTGTCCGGCGATGGCAGAACGGTCGACATGATCCTGACGGCAGTGGACTTCACGATGATCCTGAAGACGCTTGGGTGAACAGCAACGGCGCCGCCATCGCAGTGTAAAACGATCGCTTTACATACCGGCGTCATCGCTGTACCGTCATGCGCCATGGACAAGCGCAACGATATGATCGCCGGGGCGGCTCGCGCGTTCGAAGCCGAAGGCTTCCGAGGCATCGGTGTCGACGGGGTCCTTGCCCCTTCCGGAGCCTCGACCCGCACGCTCTACAAGCATTTCGGCTCACGCGACGGGCTGGTGCTGGCGGTGCTGGAAGAGCGGCACCGCGATTTCATGGGCCGGCTGGAGTTGCAGAGAGAAAACGCCGATCCCGTCGGCGGGCTCTTCGACACGCTGGAGCGATGGCTGATCGAGCATGGCGCGCGAGGCTGCATGCTGCTGCGAGCCCGCAGCGAATACGCCAGTGCTAACGAGGACGTCGTCGCTCTCGTGCGGCGGCAGAAAGAGGAATTCCAGCGAGAGATCGGCCGGCGCGTCGAGACGGCACTAGGCTTCGCCGATGCCGGTCTTGCCACCCAGATCTGGCTTTTGTTCGAGGGAGCGACCGCCGCCGCGAGCGTTGCCGACCTCTCCGTCGTAGGATTGGCCAAACATGCGGCACGCGTTCTGGTGACGGCGGCGCAAGGCCGATCGCGATGAAGGGGCAGCTCAATCTCGTCGCGGCCGCCTTCGCGCTGACCGCGCTGAGCTATGGCCTGGGACGCTTCGCCTATGGGCTCCTGCTTCCCCATATCCGGGAAGACCTTTCCTTGAGCGCCACGGGCGCCGGATGGATCGGGGGCAGCGCCTTCGCGGCCTATTGCTTCGGCATCGTCCTCGCATTCGTGGCCGGCGCCCGGCTCGGCGAACGCCGCGTCGCTGTTCTGGCCGGTCTGACCGCGACATCGGGCATGGCTCTCGTCGCGGTCGCGTCATCGGGCTGGAGCCTCGGACTGGCGATAGCGCTGGCGGGGCTGAGCACGGGGCTAACGTCGCCGCCGCTCGCCTCGGCGGTGGCACGGTGCGTGGAAGAAGCAGCGCGCCCCAAGGCGAACGGCGCCATCAACGCCGGCACTGCGGCTGGGATCATCCTGTCCGGCTTCGCGGTGACGGCGTTCCCTGGCGGCTGGCGCGAACTCTACACGCTTTTCGCGGTGGTCGGCGCCGGGGTGACGGTCTGGCTGTGGTTCGCGATGCCGGCGGTTTCCGGCGAACGGGCATCGGGCGGCCTGCCGCTTGAAGGCCTGAAGCGTCCTGGTGTCGGCGGACTGTGCGCCAGCGCATTCCTGATGGGGGCCGCGAGTACCGCGATCTGGACCTTCGGCGCCGACATCATGCGCGGCGATCTCGGGTTTGCCGATGGCCGGATTGCGCTCGCCTGGAGTGTTCTGGGCGCCGCCGGTATCCTTGGCGCCGGAACCGGCCTTCTCACCCTCCGCTTCGGGATCGGCCCGGTCCACCGCTTCTCGCTGTTTGCCATGGCCTTGGCCCTGATCGGACTCGCCGCCGCATCCCTGGCTCCGATGACGGCCTTCGGCGTGATGGGATTGTTCGGCGTGGCCTATATCGTATCGAGCGGCGCTTTCCTGCTGTGGGGGATCGCGCTGTTTTCCGACCGCCCCGATTTCGGCCTGGGTCTTCCTTTCCTGATGGTAGCGCTCGGGCAGACGGCGGGCGCGCCGCTGTTCGGGACCGTATGGGATGCGGCGGGGAGCGGGATGGCGCTTCCTGCTTTCGCCGCGATCATGGGAAGTGCCGCATTCTGGTGCCCGGACTCGGGGCACCAAGAAAAAAACTAATAGCAAAAAACGGAAAACACGTCGAGTCTGTGTGTCGGATGGAATGAAAACAGCTCCGGACAAGACAAATCAGAACGCGATCTGCTTGGCAAAAGAAGGGCAACGACCGGCCGTGTCACATCGGGCACAGCCGCCTCGTCCTGGAAGAGAGGCTTGGAAAACTCACGACAGGAGCAAGACGATGATCAGGGGAATTCTCTGCGCGGCCGCACTGGCGGCCGCATTGGTAAACACTACGCCCGCCAGAAGCGCCGATGACAAGGCTGCCCAGGAAAAGGCCGCCCATGAAAAAGCCAAGGTGACGCTGGTTTACGAACACGCGCTTCCGAACGTGCCGGGCAAGAGCGTCAAGGGTGTGCTGGTCGAGTATGCGCCGGGCGGCTCCTCGCCCGGCCATACCCACGCAAGCTCCGCCTTCATCTACGCGACGGTCCTGGAGGGTGCCGTCAAAAGCCAGATCAACGATGGGCCGGTGACGACGTTCCGGGCCGGCGAGAGCTTTTCCGAGATGCCGGGGGATCGCCATGGCGTCAGCGCGAACGCCAGCAGCACCGAGCCCGCACGCCTGCTCGCCGTGTTCATCGTCGATACCGACGAGACGACGCTGACGATCCCGTTCTAAGAAACGAAGCGCCGGGTCCCCTGTTGTCTGAAGTAGCGCAACAGACGGAGGCTCCGGCAAATGGCAGACCTTACGGGTATTCTCGGCACCATGCTCGCCACCGGCATGGGTGGACGCAGCAGCCGCGGCCCAGCCTTCTCGGCTTCGCCCTTCGGCATGGGAGGATCTGGCGGCCTCGGCGGACTGGGCAGCGGCTTGGGCAGCGGCCTGGGAGCGGGGTCGATGGGGATGTCGGCCGGACGCGGCGGCATGGACTTCAAGCATGTCGCCGGCCTGGGTGCGCTCGGGTACCTCGCCTACAAGGCTTTCCAGGAGCGCCAGCAGAACATGGGCGGCCAGGGTGCTGGTTCCCAGCCGGGGGCAGGCGCCGGAACTGGCGCTGGTTCGGGCGGCGGCCTTTTCGGCGGACTGTTCGGAGGAGGGCAGGGGAGCGGGAGCGGCGGCTCGCTTAGCGACCGGCTGTCGTCGGTCTTTGGGTCAGGTCAGGGGGCGGCGGGCCAGCGGGAAACGTCAGAAACACCCGAACCGACGGCCTATCCCGACGTCGCGATGGAAGACCAGCAGGCGCTTCTCCTGATCCGCGCCATGATCGCGGCAGCGAATGCGGATGGCGAAATCACCTCCGAGGAGCGCCAGCGCATCATCGGAAAACTCGACGAGGCGGGGGCGGGACCGGACGAACGGCAGGTGGTCGAACGGGAGCTTGCCAATCCGATCTCCACCGACGCCTTGGTCCGAGAGGTCCGTGACCAGCAGACGGCCGAGCAGGTCTATCTGGCATCCGCCCTGGCGATCGAACCGGATACCGAGGCGGAGCGGTCATATCTGCAATATCTGGCGGCACGCCTGAAGTTGGAACCGCAACGGGCGGAGGAGTTGCATCGCATCGCATGACTTGACGGAAGCGGCCGATACGTGCCCGCCAAGCAGTCGGCTGAACGGCGATGGTGAAAGGAGCGGTGACCGCGCTTGACGGTCACCGCTCCTTTGTTATTGGTGCCTGTCGGACTTGGCGCTCCACCGGCATATCCATTCAGACAAGTCCCGAAGATTGACATTCACCCGCCGCGATATGACAAGACACGCCGGCAGGTTTATCAAGCGCCCGCAATGGCCTTCCCAGGGCCAATTAAACAACGGTTTACCACTCCAGTTGACAAACTAGCCACACTTGTCGTAATTGAAACTGGGACTACCGGACGGTTGTTCGTTTTGTTTGAAAACTTGGTCGAATGCAATTTTTTTGTCATGGGATGACGACGTGATTGAAACCCAAGATAATCAGGTCGAAGTTAAGCGTGGACGTCAGGCCAGAAACAGAGGCGCGTCCCAGGAAGCCAACCAGCACATCGGCGAAAGGATTCGTATTCGCCGCACGTTGCTGAATTTATCCCAGCAAGAGCTTGGCAAAGCCTTGGGGATGTCGTTCCAGCAGATGCGGAAATACGAGATTGGGACGAGTTCCGTCGGAGCCGGCCAGCTTTGCGAGATCGCGAAGGCGCTGGATGTTCCGGTCAGCTTCTTCTACGACGGGCTGGATGGGGTCTCCGCCCTGCCGGCACCCGATGTCAGGCCGGAACACGAAGTCAGAGAGCATCCCGACGACAGCTTCACCCGAGACGAGGTGGAAGTCCTGGATCATTACCGGTCCGCTCCCGGATTCGTGAAGGACGCCATAAGGACTTTGCTCGGGCAGTTGTCCGGCCAGAGCCCTGAAGAGGAACGGAGTTCCGCTCCGGTCAGCCGTCCCAGGGGCAGACCCCGCAAGACCGCGAAGGCGGCGGACGCGGCTCCGGTCCGCAGGTCATCCGTTCGAGAGGTCGATTCCACCGATGCTCCCGCCGGCGAAACCTCCGACGACGGCGACACGCACGCGGCATCGGCAACGACCGGACCGGACAAGAAAACCCGGCGGCGATCCTACGGTGCTACCTGGTCGCCGTCCGACATCCGCAAATAGCGGCTCCGCCGCTTCATCGCAAATAGCGGCTCCGCCGTTTTATCGGCACGGTCCCCGCCGCCCGGCTTCCGGGCGGCGGGGACCGGTGGTTCCTACTTGATCGGGAAGCCGTTGATGTTGCGGGCCATGTCGAAGAGGTTGCCGGTGTTGTCGGGGCAGCGGTTGGCGGGGTAGCCTGCCGCTCCCGTGGCATTCAGGACCCGCAGCCGGTCGGCCAGCCGGCCGTCCTTCTTGACGGTATCCGCCTTATGGCCATCCGGGATCAGAAGTTCCGGATGGTCGAAGGGAGCGCGCGAGCACCGGACCCGCTCGTCGGTCAGCGACTGCATGAACGCCACCAGCGCATCCTGTTCGCCCACCGTCAGGCCGAGCTGGGTGATGTCGGGAGACTTGGTGGCGCTGCTGAAATCGCCGCCCCGGTTATAGAAGGCCATGACCTGCTGAAGCGTCGCCTGCCCGCCGTTGTGGAAGTAGGGCGGCGTCAGCGCGATGTTCCGCAGGGTCGGCGTCTTGAAGGCGCCGTTGACCGCCAGACGTTCGTCGCGAAGATTGATCCCGGAGGGAACGTTGTTTCCGCCGCAGCCGACGGTTTCCTGACCGGGGAACGGCACGTCGAACGAGCAGGGATCGACCAGGAACGAGTCGGCTTTCCGGCCCAGGACCCACTGCTTGGAGAAGGAGAGCGGTGCCCCCCAGGGGTCGGTCCCGCCGACTCCCAGATCCTCCTGAACCGGCCTGACGCCGATGTTGTAGAAGCCGTTGTCGTAGAGCGAAGTCTTGCCGTCGCCCATGGCCATGCGTTCGACCAGCTTGGGCTGCTTGCCGGGCGTGGCAACATGGGCCGCCTTGGAGAACAGGGGACCGTCATGGCAGGCGATGCACTTGCCCTTGCCCTCGAAGATCTCCTTCCCCCGCTTCTGCAGGGCCGTGAGCTGGCCGCGATCGAAGGGGCTGTCGTCGGAAATCAGCGTCGCCTCGTACAGCATGACCGAAAGGCCGAAGAACAGCGGGAAGTTCAGTTCCATCTGCGTGTAACCGGCCGGGTCCGTCACGAGGCCGACCGTTCCATCACCATTGGTGACGAACTTGTAGCGGTCGGGTGCTGCCCAGAAGCGCTTGGCGAAGCCTTGCTTGATCATTTCCCCATAGGTGTGCTTCAGGCCGATCCTGGAAGCGCTGACGATGTCGCCCACCGGGCCGCCTATGCCGAAGACGCTATCTTCGATACTTACGGCCTGGAGCTTCAGCGCCTGCTGAGCCATCATCTTCCGGCCGATATCGGCGAAGGCGCGGCTGGTACACGACATCTCGAAGTCGCTGAGCAGCGGCCCCACGGCCTGGGATGCGGCGCTGGCATTGTCGAGGCGGACATTCTGCAAGGCGACGCTGCCGTCGGGCTTCAGCACGAGGAGCCGCGCCGCCGGGTCGTTCCGGATGTCCCGGCGGCCGAAAACGCCGACGCCGCTGAACAGGTTGTTCGCGCGGCCATCCCAGAAATTGCGGTGATAGAAGACGGCGTTGATGACGCTGGGAGTATTGCGGGGCTCGACCTTCCGCGTGCCGTGTCCGGCGATGTTGAACACCTCGTCGGTGGTCATCTTGCAGCGATCGGTATTGGTCGCCCGAGGCCGCTGCTTGGGACGTTCGATGGTGCCGACATAGTCGCCGGCATAGGTGCCCTGCGACGCGGAAACGTCGTTGGTGTCGAAGAGTACCGCGCTCTTCGCGTTGTTCGGGTTTTGCAGCTTGCGGAACGGGAAGTCTTCCGGCTTGAGCGTGATATTGGGACCGGCGGCCTGACCCGACGCCATCAGGCCGGTGCCGGCGCTCGAACCGAAGGTCTTGTCGCCGGCATTGAGGCCGGGGTTCAACTGGTTGGTGATGCGCGGGTCAGCACCTGCCCGGAAATGACAGCTGGCGCAGGCGACGGTATCGCTGCCGATCTGCTGGTCCCAGAACAGCGCCTTGCCGGCGGCCTGTGCCCAGGCCTTGTTCTTGATGATGCCGGTAAGGTCGGGCAAAGGCGGCGCCTTGCCCTTCAGCGACTCTAGAGGACGCTCGTCGGGCTCGGCGGCGTCGATGACCTCGTCCTCGGGTTCCGTTTCCTCGATGTCGTCGATGATCTCGACCTCGGCGGCTTCCTGATCCGACGGCGCCGTCTGTGCTACCGAAGCGGACGACCACACGGCGATCATGGCGGTGGCGGTGAGGAAACTGGCGGAATTCGAGAGGACTCGGCGGATCAAACCACTATGCATCGCAAATATTCCCTGGTGTAAATTCCCTGCCGAAGAGCGGCGTCTAGCCGTCCTGGGCCAAGTCGGTCAGGCGTTTGGCGAGCTGTTCCGGCGTCAGGCTGGGATAGATGTAGCGAACTACCCGGCCTTCCTTGTTCAGCAGGTAGATGTGGGTCGTATGCGCCATCGCCATGTTGTGCAGCCGCGTCGCATCGTCGGAAGCCGAGCGGATTCTGATCCGCTTGCCCGGAGCGGCGGCGGTATCGTCGCCGGCATCCGCTGCCACCATCTCCAGCAGCGGTGTTGCCGCCGGCTCGGCGTGAGGCTCGGTCTGCGTCTCGCCGTGGGCCGAACCGTGGGCACCGTGCTCCTCGCTTGCCGGCGCCTCGCCTTCCTTGGCTACCTGATTCTGCGCGACGTAGTCGCGGCGCACCCGATACAGCGCCGCGATGTCGTAGATTTCCTTGCGGGTGCCGGACAGTCCGATCAGACGCGGATGCTGCTTGGCGACGAAGGCCGCGAGTTGCGACGGACCGTCGTTGCGGTCGTCGACGCTGATCATCGCGATGTTGACCTGATCGGCCTTGTCGCCCATCAGATCGACCGCCATTCCCAGCTTGGTGCCGATGATCGGGCAGATGTCGCCGCACTGCGTATAGCCGAAGTACAAGGCCGTCGCCTTGCCCTTGAAATCGGCCAGCGTGACCTTGCGTCCGGTGTGATCGGTCAGGCTGAAGTCACCTCCCAGCTTTCCCGGCTCCGGCCAGCCGCTGTGAGCGCCGTATCCTCCGCCGTGACCGGCGGCGGGGGTTTCGGCAGGACCGGCCGGGTCTTGACCATGACCATGGCCATGGCTTGACGCCGTGGCGGGCGCCGCCTCCGCCGGTGCGGCCTTGTCATGGCCGTCGTGCCCCGATACCTGGGCGAAAACCAGAGCCGGGCCGCTCAGCAGGATGCCGGCCAATGCGGCTGTCCGCCCGATACCCTTGAGATGTACCATCGTCCGCATGACCGGCAGCCTCCTTCAGGTAGCAATGATCTTGGCGATGGCCTGACCGTCGAAATGCTTCTTGTTGGTGATCCAGTGATGGAAATTGCCGGTGATCCGGTAATCCCCGCGCGCGATCTTCGGTATCCACAGCGCGTAGCGCTGAGCCACCGCGATTTCCAGCTTGGTCCCCTTGGGCAGCAACTTCGGCTTTGCGAAGACGCCCTTGGCGGCGTTGGTCCGCAAGGGACGCCCGTCCACCTCGACGATCCAGGCATCGATATCGAGCGTGACGTGGAGCCGGCTGTAGGAAGCGTTGGCAAGGCGGACCAGCACGTTCTTGCCGGACGTGGTGGTCAACGTCGTTCGCTTGTCCGTCTGCGTGATGCCGTTGTGGACGCCGTTGATCAGGAAGTAGGTCGGATTGAACTTGTCGAGACCGACATCGTCGCCGCACATGCCGGCATTGTGATCGAGCTTGTGCCAGACCGGATCGACGTCGTCGAACACCAGGATCGACTCCGCCGCATAGGGCGCTCCCACGGTGATGCCCGGCGCCTCGGTGATCGACTTGGGGTCGTAGGGATCGTACAGGTACTTGGGATTGCCGCTGTCCGGGCTGGCCGTGACGGGATCGACGATCAGCACGCCATACATGCCCATCTCGAAGTGAAGGACGGTGTTCTTATGGCAGTGGTACAGATACGTGCCGGCCTGATGAGCGCACCATTGATAGGTATAGCTGCTCTTGACTTCGAAGGAGGTGTGACCGACCCCGTCGTTCATCGGAGTGGGCTCGATACCGTGCCAGTGGATGGTATGCGCCCCCTTGGTCGGCTTGAACTCGCAATGGAAGATCTGGCCCTGCTTGACCCGGATTGTCTTGGACGGCCAGGGCGAGTCGCTGCCGGAAACGTCGGGGTCCTTGAACCCCCAGAATTGCAGTTGCGATCCGTCCTTCATGTTTACGTTCCAGTCGGCGACCTGCCGCCGCACGAACACCTGCCGGGTCGTCCGGTCGGGCGTGGCGGGATCGTTCTCGAAGGGGTGGCAGCCGAAGGTATCGAACTCCAGGGGATCGGAGATCGGCCTGTAAAGTGTCGTCATGGTCAGTATCTCCAGGGCATGCAGGGCTCAGCGGCTCCCATTCGGCAAGGCCCGCTCCGCCGTGATCTCGATCGAATTCAGGAAAACCGGTCTCCGGGCGGCGGATCATGGCCGCCCCCCGGAGCCTGGATCAGTGCTTCAACTGGTCGCCAGCGGTCCGTCGATATGCCAGTCGGTCACCAGCCCCATCGGATACGAACCGCCCGCCGAGGTCTGGGAAATCTCGTTGTGGCAATGCATGGGATAGCGTAGCGGATACTTCTCCTGAGACATTCTCCAAGGCGCCGGCGGCACATCCGGCGGGGCGGTGAACGGCAGCAGGACGTCCTTGATCATCATCGGCGGCATCAGCCAGACATCGTGTTCGAACAGGTCCTGCTGGTACACGGGTGCGCCGTTGGCGTTGCTCTGCGTCAGCACGAAGACATGGTTGCCGTGGATGTGCGGCGAGTGAGTCGCCAAGCCGGCGTTCATCGTGCGCAGCAACGCCGGCTCGCCCATGTTGCCGGTCGGGCAGGTCGCCTTGTCATGCGCGGAGTCGAGGCCTCAAAGGCCGTTGATCGTGAAATAGCGCGGGTGGAACTGCTCCTGGAATTCCGATGCCGAAAGGTTCTCCCCAGCGGCGATCCGGCGGCACAGCGCGGGGTCGATCTGGTTGAATATCCAGATATACTCACGCCCGGCCTGCCAAGCCTTGCCGGGGAACCGGGCGGGTTTTCCGCCGATCGTTCCTTCTCCCAGCGCACCGAACAGCGCCTTGATGTTGGCCGACGAAGCAGGAGCATAGGGCATCGGCTTTTGTCTGGCGGAGCCGTCGGCATAGCCGTTCTTCGGCTCGACGATCAGCGCGCCATGCAGCCCCAGCACGCGGTTGACCGGCATGTTGTCGCCATCGACGTAGAAGTAGGTTCCAGGCTTGGTCGCGACGAACTCGATCCGCGCCTTGTCTTCTCCGTCGCCCTCGTGCGGTTCCAGACCGGAGATGGAGGCATTGTCCTGCCCCATGATCTGGAAGCCATGTGACCGGGTGCTCGAGTTGCGGATATCGATCCGGACGGTGTCGCCCTGTTTCACCCGCAGGATTGGACCCGGTATCGTCGGGGGCTTGCCGGTATGGGCGAAGGCATACATCGGGACGACGCTGCCGTCTATCAGCTCCACGTCGACATCGACGATCTCGAGATCGAAATCCGCTTCCTCGCCGGTCGGAGCATCGCCGGGGTCCGTCGTTTGCGCGGCAAGAAATGAGGGAAGGGAAGTCGATGCCGCGGTGAAGGCCGCAAAGGCGCCACCATACCGCAAGAATTCACGCCTTCGCATCAGTGGAACTCCTTTCATGACCTAAAGCGAGAGCGGTCACGGATCTTCCGAAGAGATTCCATGCAGCGACCGCCAAGCAGTGAGGGAAATCTAGATCCAAGAGACCGTTCAATGTCGTACGACATTTCCTGGCAATACTTTAACAAATTATAATATTCGGAAGCTTGACACTTCCGGTATGGAATCTACCGAATCTCTAATGACGACTCTCTTCAGAAGACAGTACGTCAACTTCTTTTGATGGCACGGACAATCTCACTTTTCTTTTTCAGGACATACTGAGTTTCCCCTTCAATTTGGTTTCATGAGCAGGACGTATTTGGCCGCACACTTATTCCCATTTTACAAGTATTAATCCGAACAGATAATTCATTGGCAGCGTTGGTGGCAGGATCGGCAAGACGGGTCACGGCGCCTCGCCGGCACTCCGCCGGAACCAGCTTCAGTCGTGCATAGGGATAGTCGGCGGCCGGGAGCGTGGCGCCGTTTCGATACACGGGCAGTTTTGTGACCGGAGTTCCGCAGCGACTTCGTTTGCTTGGGCCCGCCGGGGAACGGGTCAGATCAAAGCCGAAAAGCTCCAGAGGAACTGCAAACTCCACAAATGCGCCGAGCCATGGCCGATGCGGCGGGCAAGTTCCGATCGGGCACGGTACAGGCGGCTCATCAGGGTGCCGATCGGGATGCGCAATTCGCTGGCGACTTCCTGATAGCTCCGGCCCTCGACGCAGACAAGCATGATGGCGGATCGCTGATCTTCGGAAAGCAGCTCAAGCTCCGCGCGTACCTTAGCCAAGGTAGCGCGCGCGATGACGGTGCGTTCGGTATCCTCGGCCGCGATATACTGATCGTTCTCCAGAGGCGACGACAAGCGGTCCCGAGCACTGCGCTTTTCATCGATCCAGAGGTTTCTGATGATGCTGCGCATCCATCCCGCCGGCTCTTCCAGCGTGGCAATGGAGTCCCGATGCGTGAGAGCGCGTTCGAAAGCCCTTTGTATCAGATCGTCAGCGGCATCGGCAGATCTGGTCAGCCCCAATGCAAAGCGGCGCAACTCAGGTATCAGCGCAGTGAGAGTATGGTAGTCGTCCTTCAAGGCCAGCGCGGTCATTTGAGAGCCCGTTGATGTGCGACATAATATGCTGCTGCCGCTGAATGTTTCGAACACCGAAACTATCAACGACTCTCGGGACTCAGATCAACTTAATAAAAATGCTTATAACTTTTGGATTTGTTTCGTAAGAAACTAGTTTCGAATAGTGTCCTTTAGGTAGAATACTACTGAATTGTCTGTTTTATTTTTGGGTCATGCCGGATTTTGGGTCATGTACACCATAGACGCGGCTTCCAGCCGCGTTGCATGCGCGGACGCACGCGCTTCGG
>DASQKT010000703.1:0-5827 GCA_035630415.1 Skermanella sp. | reverse complement strand
AGCGGAAACCCGGGTTCGACGCGAAGAACCGATCCATCCTCTGCGCATAGCCGGCGAGGATCACGACGAGGTCATCGCGCTGGTTCTCCATGACCTGCAGAAGAATCTCGATCGACTCCTGGCCGTAGTCGCGCTCGTTCTCCGGCCGGTACAGGTAGTAGGCCTCGTCGATGAACAGCACGCCGCCCATCGCCTTCTTCAGCGCTTCCTTGGTCTTGGGCGCGGTGTGCCCGATATACTGGCCGACCAGATCGTCGCGGGTGACCGATACGACATGGTCGCGCCGGATGTAGCCGAGCCGGTGCAGAATGCCGGCCATCCGCCGCGCCACCGTCGTCTTGCCGGTGCCGGGGTTGCCGGTGAAGCTCATGTGCAGCGACGGCGCCTCGGTCGAAAGCCCAAGCTGGCGTCGTGCCTGATCGATCAGCAGCAGCGCCGCGATCTCGCGGATACGGCTCTTGACCGGGACCAACCCGACCAGTTCACGGTCGAGCTGGTCCAAGATCTCGCCGATGTTCGACGCAGCATAGAGCGCGTCGAGATCGACCGATGTCTGCGCCGGCTGCGTTTCGGGCGCCTGCGTTGCCGGCGGATGTGTCAATAAGCTGCTCATGCCGCCCTCCGCAGCGGTTCGAGTTGGCCGCGCAACGCCGCTACGACGTCGCGATAGGAGCCGTCGGCGCCACGGGCGCCGAAGATCGCCGAACCGGCGACGAAGGTGTCGGCTCCGGCCTCCGCGATGGCGCGAATGTTATCGACCTTCACGCCGCCATCGACCTCCAGCCAGATCGGCTGGCCGCCGCGCGCTACGTGGCGGTCGATCCGCTGGCGGATATCGGCGATCTTCACCAAGGCTTCCCCAATGAACTTCTGCCCGCCGAAGCCCGGATTGACCGACATGACCAGGATCAGGTCCAGCTTGTCCATCACGTGGTCGAGGTAGTGGAGCGGGGTAGCGGGGTTGAAGACCAGCCCCGCCTTGCAGCCGCTGTCCCGGATCAGGGACAGGGTGCGGTCGATATGCTCGGACGCTTCCGGGTGGAACGAGATGATGTCGGCGCCCGCCTTGGCGAACATCGGCACGATCGCATCGACCGGCTTGACCATCAGGTGGACGTCGATCGGCGCCTTCGTCCGGGGCCGGATCGCCTCGCACACGACCGGCCCGATGGTCAGGTTGGGGACGTAATGGTTGTCCATCACGTCGAAGTGGATCACGTCGGCGCCGGCGGCGATGACGTTCTCGACCTCTTCGCCCAGCCGGGCGAAATCGGCCGACAGGATGCTGGGAGCGATCCGGAACGTGCTGGTCATGCTGTCACCCCATCCCCGCCTCAGTACCGCGCGCCGGACGGCTTTTCGGTCGCGTAGCTGCGGATCGTGTAGTTGACGTTGCGGCCCGGACCTTCGGCGCGCACCAGCTCGAAACCGTTCTCGGTCGATGGCCGGTTGATCAGGAAGGACATCCGGATCGTCTCGAAGCCCCGGTTGCTGTCGAACGCCAGCACCTTGATGTACTTGTTCTTGTTGGCCTTGCGGCAGGCGTTGACTTCCATCATCACGCCGGCGGCGTCCTGGATGTCGAACATCGGCTGGCCCCACATGTCCCAGTACGTATTCCGGGGATGCGGGTCATCGGTCGATTCGACCGCGACGGCCCAGCCCTGGCTGAGCGCGTAGGTGATCTGCTTGGTGATTTCCTCGTCCGTCAGGTCGGGGAGGAAGGAGAACTGACCCTGGGTCAGGCGCATGGCACAAATCCTTGTGGTCTCTGGCAGGGGAGCCTTCCCCCGGCCTCGCCTCGACCCCAGGGGACAAGGGAGGACAACCGGGGATCATCGCCCTCCGGGGGGAACCGGGAGAGGGCATGGGGGCCAGGGGAAGGCGTCGGTTACCGGCGCTTCATCGAGCAGCCGGCATTGTCCTGCGTAGGGTTATCGGGCGTATGGTTGTCGGAACGGGGCGATCAGAACGCCGGGGTCGGCGTCGGCACGTAATCGACGCTATCGGTCGAGGCGTAGTCGAACGTCACGTCCTTCCAGGTGTCGAGCGCCGCGCGCAGCGGCTGGCACCACTTGGCCGCCTTAACCAGGACGTCAGGTCCCTCGTTCCAGATGTCGATGCCCTCGTTGCGGGCCTTGACCATGCATTCCAGCGCCACCCGGTTGGCGACGGCTCCGGCCTGGATGCCGCCGGGGTGGCCGATGGTGCCGCCGCCGAACTGAAGCACCACGTCGTCGCCCAGATATGTCAGCAACTGGTGCATCTGGCCGGCATGGATGCCGCCCGACGCCACCGGCATCATCTTCTTCAGGCCGGCCCAGGGCTGGTCGAACAGGATGCCGTGCTCAAGCTTCTGCGGGACGTTGACTTCGCGGCAGGTGTCGTAGATGCCGCGGATGACGTTGGGATCGCCTTCCAGCTTGCCGACGACGGTACCGGCATGGATGTGATCGACGCCGGCCATGCGCATCCACTTGGCGATGACGCGGAACGATACGCCATGGGACTTCTGCCGCGTATAGGTCGAATGACCGGCGCGGTGCAGGTGCAGGATCATGTCGTTCCGGCGCGCCCACTTCGCCATCGACTGGATCGCCGTGTAGCCGATCACGAGGTCGATCATGATGATGACGCTGCCGAGCTGCTTGGCGAACTCCGCCCGCTCGTACATGTCTTCCATGGTAGCAGCGGTGACGTTCAGGTAGGTGCCCTTGATCTCGCCGGTCTCGGCCATCGCCTTGTTGACGCCCTCCATGCAGTAGAGGTACCTGTCGCGCCAGTGCATGAAGGGCTGGGAATTGATGTTCTCGTCGTCCTTGGTGAAATCGAGCCCGCCTTTCAACGCCTCGTAGACGACGCGGCCGTAGTTGCGGCCGGACAAGCCCAGCTTCGGCTTCATGGTGGCGCCCAGCAGCGGGCGGCCGTAGCAGTTCAGCCGTTCGCGCTCGGCGATGATGCCGGTCGCCGGTCCCTGGAACGTCTTCAGGTATGCGGTCGGGATGCGCATGTCTTCCAGGCGCAGCGCCTTCAAGGGCTTGAAGCCGAAGACGTTGCCGATAATGGATGCGGTCAGGTTGGCGATCGAGCCTTCCTCGAACAGGTCGAGGTCGTAGGCGATATAGGCCATATACTGGTTGTCGGAACCGGGGATGGGATCGACCCGGTAGGCCTTGGCCCGGTAGTTCTCGCAGTCGGTCAGACGGTCGGTCCACACGACGGTCCAAGTCGCGGTCGAGGACTCGCCGGCGACGGCTGCGGCGGCTTCTTCCGGGTCTACGCCGTCCTGCGGCGTAATGCGGAAGGCTGCCAGTATGTCGGTATCCTTGACCTCGTAGTCCGGGACCCAGTAACCCATCTGCTTGTACTTGAGGACGCCGGACTTGTACCGGACCTTCATGTCCGTGATCTGTTTGTCGCTGTCCACGACGGTCCGTTCGACGATTTCCTGCATTGGTTTTTTTCCTCCCGCAATCGGGCCTGGACTGTGTGCCGGCTTGCTACGATTGACTTGGCCTTGACGGTAATCCCGATCTTCAGTAAAGAAAATTCAATAGTTTTGACGGTTTCATCAAGGAATCCCTTGTCGATCGCAGGAACGAAATGACCCTCCGCCACTCCACGATCCGGCAGCTTCAGGTCTTCGTCGAAGCCGCCGAAACCCTGTCCTTCGCCCGCGTCGCCGAACGCCTCGGCCTGACACCGGCGGCAGTGTCGTTCCAGATCAAGCAGATCGAGGGGCTGTGCGGCTTCGCCCTGTTCGAACGGGTCGGCCGCCGCGTCGTCCTGACGGAGGCAGGCGCCGCCTTGGTGGAATATGCCGCCGTCGTCCTGAAGGCGCTGAGCGACGCCGACGAGCGCCTGCGCGAGCTGAAGGGCCTGAGCGGCGGCCACGCCAGGATCGGGCTGGTCAGCACAGCCAAATACATCATGCCGCTGATGCTGGCCCGCTTTCAGGCGACCTACCCGCGCATCGCCATCCACCTTCAGGAAGGCAACCGGCGCGACATCATCGCGGCCCTCCTGAAGGGCGACATCGACATCGCCGTCATGGGCAAGCCGCCTGCGGACGCCGACGTCGCCGCCGAGCCCTTCGCGCCGCACCCCTCGGTCCTGATCGCACCGCCGGGGCATCGTCTTGCGGGCGGCGGCCCCATACCACTGGAAGCATTGGCCGAAGAACGCTTCATCGTCCGCGAAGACGGCTCCGGCACTCGCGCCCTGATGGAGAAATTCTTCGAAGGCGGCAGCTTCTCACCCCGGATCGTCCTGACGTCCAGCAGCAACGAGACGATCAAGCAAGCCGTGATGGCTGGCATGGGCGTGGCCCTGATCTCCCGCCACACGATCCAGCTCGAACTGCGCATGGGCCTTCTGACCACCCTGCCGGTCGAAGGCCTGCCCCTAATGCGCTCCTGGTTCGTGGCAAACCGCCGCCACATGCCCCTGCTTCCCGTCCACACCCAACTGCGCCGCTTCCTGCTGGCGGAAGGCAAGTCGCTGATCGACGGGATAGAGCGCGACTACGGCGCCGTGGAGCGGCGGTGACTGGCTATGGGCTCAGAGACTTCGTATCACACGGGCTTGTTGATGATCGTATCGAAGACAAGCCCTAAGGTTTCCTGATTCGCGTGACGCCGCGATAGCTGGTACGCAATTTCCAGAACTTGGAGTTCTGGAATTTTGGTCCTCAACAGGAGGAACTGGACGGCAAAAATGGCCGCGAGATCCTGTATCAGATAGATCAAAGGCTGGTTTTGTCCGTCTTCATCGATATGGACGATCTTGAACCGGCTAAGTCTGAAGGCGATGATGCCTGCGATCTTGCCCGCCGAGATTCCATTCACAGGCCGTCGACGGCTGAACATAGCCGCCAGATCCACATCGGCCTCGTCAAGCGCCAGCCTCAACTCCCTCTCCGAATAGGATGCATGCGGAAAACCGAGCTTTACGGTACTGCATGCATAAATCAGGGACGTGGCGTAATTATTGAGCAGGTGATGCCGGGTTCGAGAAGACAGCGCTTTCCCTTGTAGAACGCCTCCGCTCATTCGGCGGTGATCTTTTCAAGGAGGCTTCCGATCGCTTCCAGGTTGTCCGGAATGAACGGTTCCTGACAAACCAGTGCTTCCAGTTCTTCGGGAGTGCGAATGCCGTGGTTGAAGTTGATTTTCTCACGGCTGTAGAGCGGGCCATTCATGCGCTCGACTGATTTGGCACGCTCCACGGGATCGTTTGCTATCAAAGCGAGATTAGGCATGACTTACCTCTTGCTCGTGTAAGGCACTTATTCGTGCCTATACAGAGCGTGTTGAAAATCCGAATATGCCTTAGAATCCATTCCTCGCCTCCCTGACATCGAGTGTCTCAGGGAGTGGGTCCTGCTTCTAAAGCCATGGTGGCGGCAAGGATACCTCTTTCGATGAGAGATTCAATAGAACCTGCGTCCAGTTCAGGGAAAATCTGTCGCAGTCTTTAGGCAAGAACTCTCCAAGTTGCAGGCGGTCGTCGTTCATCATGCAGGTTTGCCGCCCCAATTTCCGTCCTGGCAAAATGAGTTTCGCCAGCCCTCTCGCCTCAGCAGTTCCAGCATGTTACGACAGACGCAGATGAAGCGGATCGGGAGTCGAAACCCTCCCATTCGCCAAAGAAAAGCAAGCCGGAGGGAAGTGACACCATGCGGAAATCAGCCGCCATCGTGGGCTGGGCTCACACCGCGTTCGGGAAATCCGAGGCTCCCGATGTCGAAAGCCTGATCGCCGAGGTTGCGGGGGCGGCACTCGATCATGCCGGCGTCGATGCCGCCGATGTCGATGCAATCACCGTC
>DASQKT010000702.1:0-7703 GCA_035630415.1 Skermanella sp. | reverse complement strand
CCAGGGCTCCTCATCCTGTATGGAGACCGGGAAGAGCGAGACACTCCCGATGTGGAAACCAGCGACTGGAGAGCCGTGTGCGGGAAAACCGCACGCACGGTTCGGAGGGAGGGGAGGCGAAAGCCTTCCCTACCCCTATCGGAAAAAGGGAAGACAGGCAGACAGGCAGACAGGCAGACAGGAAGACCGCCTAATTAGCGCCTATGAGCCCCGGCCCCGGCCATCAGGCGGGCTGGCTGACGGCATCGAGCGTCATTGCGCGTTTCGAACGCTGTCTTGCGGCGAGGCGAGGCAAAGGGGAGGTGTCGCGGGCGGGCTGCCGCGCGGGGTCGAGATCGATCGGCGTCGTCCAGACCTTGGCGAGGAGGGTACGGATTTTGGGCCGTACGAGGTCTTCGAGCAATATCCTGCTGCTGGACTGATCGGGAAAATGACTGTAGCGCGTCCCGCTCAGGCTGAAATCGGCGAATAGCTCGATCGAGTGGCCGACATCGACCACGATCAGGAAGGGCGGCCAGCCTTCCCAGGGCGGTAGGGCACGGGCATAGGTCTCCGCCTGGATACGTGCTTCCTGCATGGTGCGTTCCCAGTAGGCACCTCCCCGCACAGCCGTTCCCCGTCTTATCCGCGTCGTGGACGGAGCGGAGGCCGGGGGCTGGTCGCAGCCCTGCTTCGCTTCCAGGACGAAACATCCGCGCTTGTAGAGATCGATACGGCCCGTGCTGACCGCGCCATAGGCGCGGGGGTAGATCACGGTGCGTTCGAAGACGTACAGGTTCAGCCGGTCGTCGTTACGCGTCGGATCGGGACGCGCGACGCCGATGAGATCGCAGAGTTCCAGCAGGAAGGGTTGGCAGTTAGCCCTTTCCCCCGCACCGGAATCTCTCCAGCGGTCGATGAACACGGTAGACGGATTGGCGGTCTTCGCAGACGCAGGCTTCATGAGAAAACCCATGGTGATGATTTCTCATAAAATACGTTCGTATTCACACGAAGACAATTTTATGAACATGGGTGCGACAGTATTGTTTGTTTAGTTAGTATTCTATTTCAATCGATTTGACTGAAAATGCACAGTAAACTTTTAATGACCATATTCTCTATTATTAATGGTTGAAGTATATATTACCGTAATCATTAAAGTTCTTCATTTGTTTTCATGGGGCCAAGCAGGTTGACATGGTCGCATACTCGATCAATGGCGACTCCACCAGATTTTGCCGCTCAAGAGGCGATATGCACTCTCAGCCGGACCAGATTGCGCGTCCAGCCGGTCTTGCAGCCTTCCATGGTGATGCGGGTCATGTAGATATAGGCGTCGTCGTCGGTATCCTCGAAGTTCCGGGACGGGCTGTCTGGATCGATCAACGACGGATAGACCACCGGCATCGTATCGCAACCCTTGTCCAGGGTGGTCGGGGTCGGAAACAGCAGGCGCGGCGCCGTCCAGGCAGTCAGGTCGGGGCTGGTCGCATAATAGACGCCATCGACCGGCTCGATCCCTGGACCGGTCTTGCCGCGATGGGTGAACAGGCCGATGTAGAGGCCGGAAGGGCGGTGGAGGCTGAGGCTTGCCATCAGACGGGTCAGGCCGGGGACGGGCGCGCAGGTGGCAAGCTTCCCCGTGGTATCGTCCGGCGTGCGGTAGGGGTTGGCGAACTGGACGGTAAAATCGCGGCCGTCCCAGCCGCGCCAGGATGCCGGGTCGTCCAAGCGATCGGTCCGCATCAGGCAGACGCCGGCCCGCTGCTCGCCCTGGGGCGCCGACGTCATCATGGTGTAGAAGTAATCGCCGCGCCGGACGATGTTGGACGGGTTGAACAGCCCGCTGCGCTGGCCGCGCGTTGGGTCGTAGCGGTAGGGGACGCCGGCGACGAAACGTTCCGGTCCGGCAGGAGCCTTGAAACTGCGTCCGCCGTCGGTCGAGACGGCGTAGGTGATCGTGTTGTACCAGCAGTCCATGTATTGCCCGGACGGACACAGGGCAGGGCGCTTGTGGCCGTGGAATTCGTTATGGACCAGGGCGTGGACGGTAACGCCGTCCAGGGTATAGGTGCTGACGATCCAGCCCCGGTCGTCGAAGGCGGCGGGGTCGTCGTTGCCTCCTCCCTCGAAGACGATGTCGCAGGGGTGGCGCAAGGTATCCAGGGTGGCGCCGGCCATTGCCCGGTTGGTCCAGTGGCTGGCAATCAGCCGGATCGTCCCGTCGGATGCCCGGAAGGCGCGGGCCGGCACGTCGGGAACGTCGAACTTCTCGCAGGCGTCGCGGGCATGGTCGAAGACGATTTCCGGCTCCGAACCCAGTGGAATCGTCATTGTCAGGGCCTTGGCGGACGAAGGCGGCATAGTGGCGAAAAGGAGAGCGGCGAGTCCGCAGATCCCGGCCAGTCGCTTGAGCATCGGTCTTCTCCCGCTGGATGAGATCGTCCCAGAGAGAGCCGGTTTGGTTATCAAGCTGTTAAAGGCAGAGTGAGAGGCTATTGCCCTTCAATTTTGTCTTAATCGGACGCCGGCAGCCCGACATCCCACGATGGCGTTCCCCGGAAATACTCCGCCAGGAAATCGACGAAGCTGCGCACCTTTGGCGATAGGTTGCGTGCGTGCGGGTAGACGGCATAGGCGGTGGGAAAATGCATGCCGTATTCCGGCAGGATCTCCACCAGTTCGCCGGCGCGCAGGGCATCGCCGACGATGAAGGTAGGCTGCCGTACGATACCCTGATCGGCGATGGCGGCCGCCGTCAGGGCGTGGCCGTTGTTCGCCGTCATGGTCCCGCTGACGCGGACGGAGACTTCTCCGCCGTCGCGACCGACCAGCACCCAGTCGAGCGGAGCCGGGGCATAGGCGTAAAGCAGGCAGTTGTGGTTGCTGAGGTCAGCGGGCGCTTGGGGCGTGCCGTGACGGCGGAGATAGGCCGGTGATGCGCATAGCACGATCCGGATCGGTGTCAGCCGGCGTGCGATCAGGCTGCTGTCGGTCAGCCGGGCGATCCTGATCGCGACATCGTAGCCTTCCTCCACCAGATCGACCTGACGGTCGTTCAGCACCAAGTCGATCTTGACCTGCGGGTGGCGCTCGCAATAGGCGGCCAGCGCTGTCGCCAGATGCTGGTTGCCGAAGCTCATCGGGCCGTTGACCCGCAGGGTGCCGCGCGGCTCCGCCTGAAGCTCGGTCGCCGCCCGCTCGGCTTCGGTCAGTTGCTCCAGGATCGCGGAGCACTTCTCGAAGAACGCCAGACCGGCTTCTGTCAGGCTCTGCTTGCGGGTGGTGCGGTTGAGCAGGCGGACGCCGAGGCGGTCCTCCAACTGCTGAATGTGGCGGCCGATCATGGCGCGGGAGATGCCAAGGTCGTCCGACGCGGCGGCCTGACTGCCCAATTCCACCGTCCGCACGAAGGCGGCCAAGGCGGTGATGCGATCCATCGAGGTGCTTCCGATTATATACTGTAATGCACTTATATATGCATGAATCAGCGGATTAACGGAACGGGGTTTTCAATACATATTCACATCATCAAGAGGCCGGATAATCCGGCCCTTCCATCAAATCGGAACGGACGGACTTATCATGATCGACTCCCGCTCTTCGACTTCCACCAACGCCGAGTATGCGGCACTGCTGCTGCGCGTCAGCCTCGGCCTGCTGTTCCTGGCCCATGGCGGCATGAAAATCTTCACCTTCACGATCCCCGGCACGGTGCAGTATTTCGAAACTATCGGCTATCCTGGCTTCCTGGCATATCTCGTCATCCTCGGCGAAGTCGGCGGCGGTCTGGCCCTGATCCTGGGCGCCTGGACCCGTGTGATCGCGCTGGCGCTGTTGCCGATCATGATCGGCGCTACGTTGCAGCACGTCGGCAACGGCTGGATGTTCGCCAAGACCGGCGGTGGCTGGGAATTCCCCGCTTTCTGGACGGTCATGCTGTTGGTCCAGGCCCTGCTGGGCAGCGGCGCCTATGCTTTGAAGCTTGAGAAGCTGCTGGGCTTCGGCGGCACCCGCAGCACCGCGCAGGCTTGAAAACCGGTTCTAAAATAAAGTTCATGACGCAACCAGCCGGGGTGGTCAGTCATTGTCCTTCTGTCATAGCTGATAAGGCTGAACAGAAAAAAGGAGCTGCCACCATGGCTTATCCCTCAACACGCGGACGCGCTCAGGATCTCTCCACGGAAGACGCGATTGCGGCGCTGACCGAGCGGTTCGACCAGTTCGCCGAGCAGTTCGGCCACAACGCGCGCGAAGCCGGTAATTCGGTTTCCAGCGCGATCGACGACGGACGCCGGCAAGTAAGGAACATCGCCGACGAAGGCTACCAGGACATTCGCCGCCACACCCGCGATGGGGTCGAGCACGTCAGTCACCGGATCGAGAAGAACCCGCTGTCCAGCGTGATCGTCGCTCTGGCCGCCGGTGTCCTGATCGGTAAGCTTCTGTAATTGCGGCCTCGTAATCGCGGAAAAGGCGGGCATCTTCCAGGATGTCCGCCTTTTTCGTGTCAAGGGAGCACCGGCTTGCCTCAACCCGTTGATCCGCAGTAAGTCTGAGCGATGGCAGGCCCAGTGAAAAGCAGCGACGACCGCGACCTCCGGCTGGATTTCTTCCGTGGCCTGGCCCTGTGGTTCATCTTCGTCGACCATATCCCGGCGAACCAGTTCGCCTGGGCGACGCTGCGGAACTATGGTCTGAGCGACGCCACCGAGATCTTCGTCTTCATCTCCGGCTATACCGCGACGCTGGTTTATTCCCGCGTCTTCCTGGATCGAGGTTTCGCGTTCGCCGCCGCCAAGGTGCTGCATCGCTGCTGGACGCTTTACATCACCTACATGTTCCTGTTCTTCGCGTTCACCGCCCAAGTGGCCTACACGGCGCGGGTGTTCGACAACCCGCTGTTCCGCGAAGAGATGGGCATCGCCAGCTATTTCGAAGATCCGACCCTGGCGCTGGTCCATGCACTGATCCTGATGTTCAGGCCGGCCAACCTCGACGTGCTGCCGCTTTACATCGTGCTGCTGCTGGCTTTTCCCCTGGTATTGCCGGGGTTGGTCTCCCGTCCCAGGCTCGTGCTGGCCGGCTCCGCCCTGCTGTATCTGGCGGCCCGGAACTTTCAGTGGAACCTGCCGACATATCCTGAAGGCGGCGTCTGGTACTTCAATCCCTTCGCGTGGCAGTTCCTTTTCGTCCTTGGAGGGGCCGTCCAGCGGTTCCGGCAGGCGGGGGGAGGGCTGCCGTCGTCGCGTATCCTGCTGGCGGCTTCGATAGGCTATCTGCTGGTCTCCCTGGTGCTGGCGCTGTCTTGGCGGATCGCGTGGCTCGGTGCCCTGATGCCGCCGGTACTCGCCGACATCCTGTATCCGATCAGCAAGACGGATCTCGATCCGTTGCGGCTGATGCATTTCGCGGCGCTCAGCTACGTCGTGCTCTACTATGTCGGAAAGGATGCCGGCTGGCTGAACGGATGGGGCGCCCGCCCTATCGTCACCTGTGGGCGGCAGTCCCTTCAGGTGTTCTGTCTTGGTATTATTTTATCGTTCACCGGGCAGACTATCCTCGTACAATTCAACGACTCGCTGCTGGCGCAGCTCGCGACAACCGTTCTGGGAATTGGGGCGATGGTGACGGTCGCACGGATCTTGACCTGGTATCAGAAGGCCGAAAGGCAGCCTCGGCGAAGCGCTCCGGCGGCGAAGGATGCCGGGGCATGATCCGCAGGTGCTTGTGCCGATTTCTGGTCGTCCTGTGGATCGCCGTATCGCCGGCCCTGGCGCAGGAAGCTCCTCCGGAAAGCTGCGCCATCCCCGATACCGTCCTGACCATCGATGCCGTTCTGCCCAAGGTGCGCGCGGCGCTTCAGGACGGCGGCGCGCTGACGGTACTGGTGGTCAGGACCGCCAATCCCCAGAGTACCCGCGCCGCCATGACTTATCCGGCCCGCCTTGAAGCGGAGTTGAAACGGCGGATGCCGAACCGCGAGGTTCGGGTAGCGGTCCGCAACCTGCCCGACGAATCAGCGGCGGAGATGGTCCTTGAGCTGAAGGCCTCGCTGGCCCGCGAATTGCCGTCCCTGGTGATCTGGCAGGTCGGCACGGTCGATGCCATGCGCAATCTGAACGTGGAAAGCTTCGGGGAGGCGCTGGCGGAGGGGATCGGCCTTGTCCACGAGTTGGGCTCCGACATCATCGTCATGGATATGCAGTACAGCCTGCAAACCACCCAGCTCATCAATTTCCAGCCCTATGTCGATTACATCGACTGGGTCACCCAGAACCACGATGTCTTCCACTTCCCCCGCTACGACATCATGCGCCACTGGGTCGAGGACGGTCAGGTGGACTTCAACACCGAAACGCCGGAAGCCAAGCAACGCAGCTTCACCTTCGTCCACACATGCTTAGGGAAGCTGTTGGCCGACAGCATCATGACAATGGCGCTGGACCCGGATTTGGTGAACCCTTAAGGCTGACGGTAATGGCAGGAGTTGAGGCAGTGATCGACCCGGATCTGGTTATCGACATACATGCTCCCGGTTTCAGGGAGGAGGCAAAGCGGCAATCACTTGCCGTTGCTATGTCCGATCGTGAAGAGGACGTCATGGAGTTTATTGAAGCGACTTGTGATATAGATGAAAATGATGTGGTGGAGTAGTAAGCATGGAAATACCTAGCCGCTGGTAGGTCGGTCTAAAGCGAAGCGGCAGCCGACACAGACGCGCCTGCTTGTCGGCTGCCGCTTCGCTTTAGACCGACCTACGAGTGATTCAACTTTCCAGACAATTTATTCTGCGTATTACAAAAAAGGCCCTGCCGGAGCGTCGCTCCGGCAGGGCCTTTTCGTTCAACTCAGCCGATCGAGTATCAGCCGACCTTCGACATCGCGATGGCGGTGTCGGCCATGCGGTTCGAGAAGCCCCATTCGTTGTCGTACCAGGTCAGGATGCGGACCAGATTGCCGTCGATGACCTTCGCTTCGTTCAGGGCGAAGATCGACGAATGCGGATCGTGGTTGAAGTCGGTCGAGACCAGTTCCTCGTCATAGGCGGCGAGGATGCCCTTGAGCGGGCCGTTGGCGGCTTCGGAGATCGCCTTCTTGATCTCGTCGACGCTGGTGGCGCGCTTGGAGACGAACTTGAAGTCCACGACCGAGACGTTGGGGGTCGGAACGCGGATGGCGGTGCCGTCCAGCTTGCCCTTCAGTTCCGGCAGCACCTTGCCGACGGCCTTGGCGGCGCCGGTGGAGGTCGGGATCATGTTGAGGGCGGCGGCGCGTGCCCGGTGCAGATCCTTGTGCATCGTGTCGACTATGCGCTGGTCGCCCGTGTAGCTGTGGATCGTGGTCATGAAGCCTTTTTCGATGCCGACCAGATTGTTCAGCACGAAGGCGACCGGAGCCAGGCAGTTGGTGGTGCAGGACGCGTTGGAGACGATCTTGTGCTCGGCGGTCAGCTTGTCGTGGTTGACGCCGTAGACGACCGTCAGGTCTTCGTCGGTCGCCGGAGCCGAGATCAGGACCTTCTTGGCGCCAGCCGTCAGATGCTTGGCGGCATCGTCGCGCTTGGTGAAGATGCCCGAGCATTCCAGCGCGATCTCGACGCCCAGATCACCCCAGGGGAGCTGGGCCGGATCGCGGACCTGCACGACCTTGATCTCATGGCCGTTGACGACCATGACGCCCTCGCGGGCCTCGACGGTGCCGGGGAAACGGCCGTGGAC
>DASQKT010000701.1:0-3696 GCA_035630415.1 Skermanella sp. | reverse complement strand
CAACCTGCTGGGCAACGCCATCAAGTTCACCGAACGGGGAGCCGTCACCCTGTCGGTCCGGCTTGCCGGCCAGGGCGTCCTGGAATTCCGCGTCACCGACACCGGCATCGGCATAGCACCCCAGCATCTGGAGCGCATTTTCGACCGTTTCACCCAGGCGGAGGACGACATCAACCGCCGCTACGGCGGCACCGGCCTCGGCCTCGCGATCTCGCGCCAGCTCGTCGAACTGATGGGCGGAGCGATCGGCGTCTCCAGCGAACTTCATCGCGGCAGCGAGTTCTGGATCACCTTGCCGTGCCGCCCCGCCAAGGCCGGGTCGGACACAGCCGTCCCGGCCGCCGCCGTAGCACCCCTGCTGGTCACGGCCGGCGCTGCGGCGCGGGTGGCGGGTATCCGCTCCGGACTTGGCCCCCATGCCGAGATCGCCGATCCGGTCGAGGCCGATACGGTCCTCTGCAGTATCCCGCGCGACTCGGAAAGCGTGATTCCGGCCCTCCTGATCCCCCTTGAAGCGCTGGACGATCCGTCCGTCGGGATCGAGACATGGCTCGAGTCGGGCAATGGCGTGGAGCGGTCGATCTCCATCCTGATGGGCGCCTCGCCCCTGGAAGCTGCCGATCGCTGCCGGCAATGGCTCAGCGAATTGGTCCTGACCTGCCAGATGGATGCCGACCGGGCGGCGCTGGCGCTTGCCGCCGCGCGCGGGCTGGCCGGCATAGCGGCCGGCGCATCGGCGCCGGGCGCCGAGTCGGGCGCCGCCGCCAAACGCCGCCGCATCCTCGTTGCGGAAGACAATGCGATCAACCGCCGGGTGATCGAGAAGATCCTTCAACGCGCCGGTCATGACGCGATCTTCGCCGCCGACGGCGACGAGGCGCTGGATCTGCTGGACCGGATGAGCTTCGATATCGTGCTGATGGATATGAACATGCCCGCCATCAGCGGGCTGGATGTCGCCCGGATGTACCGGTTCAGCCACACCGATCGCCCTCATCTGCCGATCGTGGCCCTGACGGCGGAAGCGACCGAGGCGGCCCGCCGTCAATGCGCGGATGCCGGCATGGACGCGTTCCTGACCAAGCCGGTCGATTCGAAAGCCCTCTTCGCGACCATCGAGCGGCTGGTCGGCGGCGAGCCGGTCCCGCCCGGCCGGCTTCAGGCGGAACCCGTATCCGGCGACCTTCATCCGGACCCGTCGCCGCTGCTGGATTCCGCTGATTTGAGCGATCCTGGCGTGAACGAACCCAGCATCGACGTCGCTGCCTTGGACAAGCTGCGCTCGGTCGATGACGATCCGGCGTTCATCGCTCAGATCGCGGACGAGTTCCTTCACGACGGGGAGGAGTTGCTGATCGAGCTTGAGCATTCCTGGGCCTGTGGCGATCTCTACGCCTTCAAGGACCATGCCCACTCGCTGCGCAGCAGCGCATCTTATGTGGGAGCCAGCCGGATGGTGCGTCTGTTGCTGTATTGCCGCGATGTGTCGAGGGAAACCTTGGCGGAGGAGGGTTATCACCGCGTTCGGGAAATCCAGGCCGAATTCGCCCGCGTCCGCACGGCGCTCCGCGAGCTTGCCTGAAGTCAGTCGCCGCAGCCGGTCATCGCCAGATCGTCCATGCCGGCTTCGGCGCGGGCGCGGCGGCGTCCCTGGGCGGCGACCAGCCGTTCCATCATTTTCAGGTCGATGGGGCTCAGGGTCATCGCGGTATCGACCCACAGATCGGTGATGCCGTTCAGGTCCTGCAAGGTGATCGGGTTGACCCGCTGGCGGGCCTGATAGATCGCCCGCTGGGCGGCGTGGCGGCGCGCGTTCTTCCGGACGTAGTCGTTGAGCGCCTCTTCGCCCCGGCCGTCCTCGGCCAGCACGTCGACGATGCCCATGTCGTACAGTTCGGCGCCGGTATAGATCCGGCCGCTCATGATCATGCGCTCGGCGGTCGCGGCATTGGTCCGGCGGGCGATGAAGTTATAGGCGCCCATGCCGGGGAACAGGTTGAACATGATCTCCGGCAGACCGAACTTGGCGCTCCGCTCGGCGATGATGACGTTGCTCGACAGCGCCGCCTCGAAACCGCCGCCCAGGGCATCACCCTGCACCAGCGACATCGTGATGATCGGCAGGTCGAGCGCCATCGAGTTGGCGTGGACTTCGGCGACGCAGGCACGGGCATAGGCGGTCAGGGCCGCCCGGTCGCGTTTCCGGATCAGGTCGGCGAACAGGTGGAGATCGCCGCCGAGGTTGAAGATACCGGGCATCCTTGATCCCAGGACCATGTACTTGACCTGCGGTTCCTGGCTGGCGGCCACACCCTGGCGGGATGCCAGCAACTGCCGCATCCGGCGCAGCTCGCCCAGCACCTCCGGCGTGAAGCTCGGCCGGTTGCTGAATTGGAAACGGCACCAGAAAACCCCCGTATTGGTGTCGAAATCGAGATCCAGTTCCCGAAACTGGCCGTCAAGCTGAACAGGAGCCCGGCGCGGCAACTCCGTCACGGGCAAATTGCCATCAATTTTAACGGAATTGTCCAGAGTGGCGGCAATCTGTTCGAGCATGATTATCTCCATCACTTCAGTATTGCGGAAAGCGACGGCCGGGTCTGGTGCCAATCGCCAAGGTCAGGGTAAGGCTGGTCTCACTCGATATTTTGGGGTATAAGCCTAAGAAAATGTTAATTTGATGTATAATGCTGACAGTCGGCTTTGATTTATCGATAGCGACGATCTAGACTTAATGAGTAAGGATTACGGACAATATGGTATTTACTTTCGGTAAAGTTTTATGAAGCAATCATGGGGCGGACCTATGTGCGAATTGATCCCGGTCATGCCACGATGACTGGTTTGGCGTACTATTGTGGTCCGTGATCGGGAACCCGGCACAGAGGGACAGGATCTAGGGTGAGTTGCTTGAGGGTTTCCCTTTCAGAAACCGGGGTCTCGATCCTGGGCGCCGAGGTCTTCATCATCGATGACCGCAGCGTCAACCGGAAGATTCTGACCAAATTCGCATCCTCGGTCGGTGACGACATCACGGTCTCCGCCTTCCCAAACCCGGTGGATGCGCTGGAGGCCTGTACCCGCACGGTGCCGGACCTCGTCATCACCGACTTCAAGATGCCGCTGATGGATGGGGCGGGCTTCATCCGGAACCTGCGGGGGCGTGCCGCCACCGCCGACGTGCCGGTGATCGTCGTGACCGCTTACGAGGACCACGAGATCCGGCGTGAGGCGCTGGAGGCGGGCGCCACCGACTTCATTCTCAGCCCCGTCGATCCGTGGGAGTTCCAGACCCGTGCCCGCAACCTGCTGCGCCTGCGCGCCCAGCAACTGGTGATCCACCGCCAGACCGTGCGGGAAAGCGAGGAGCGCTTCCGCCTGCTGGTGGAGGGAGTCCGCGACTACGCCATCGTAATGCTCGACCCCGCCGGTCAGGTGACCAGCTGGAACACGGGGGCGGAGCGGCTGCTGGGATATTCCGAACAGGAGATCCTGGGACAGCCGGCGTGGCTGCTCGACCCGGCGGACGGTGCCGGCTCCGCCGGCGTGGCGGCCATGCTGCAAGCAGCGGCATCCGACGGCAGCGTCCATGGCGAACATGTCAGGGTGCGCAAGGACGGCACCCGCTTCCACGCCGACATCCTGGTGACGTCCATGCGCGACGAGGGCGGTGGGCTGGCCGGCTTCTCGATGGTG